>JAUWKH010000354.1 GCA_030614305.1 Bacteroidota bacterium | reverse complement strand
ATACCGATATTTGGTTCCATTACTGCTGCTTCAGTATATTTTTTCCCTGTAATAGAAGTTATATGATAAAGTATAAAAAACAGAACTGAAATAACAACCGGTAATCCTAATCCGCCTTTCCTGATTATTGCCCCTAATGGGGCACCAATGAAAAATAAAACAAAACATGCAAACGATAGCGTAAATTTTTTATGCCAGATGATTTTATGTTTAATAATAATTTTACTTTTTGCGGCAATATCATCAATATTATAGGTGATATTATTTTTAATATTTTTTGAGTTGATAATAGCAGCCTGTAGAATTTTATCTTTTTCATTATTAGTAAAATTATCAAGAAATTCCGGCTTTAGATTTTTTAATGTATCAATAATGTTTTTTGCTGTATCAATATTTGAATAAAACCCATAGTTGTTTTTAATGAAAGAAGATTTGAAATCGGTTTTTTTCTTTTCTAATTTTGTAGACAGGCTGTCAATAGCTTTATTGAGCTGGGCAATGTTCAACATCATATAATGATCCTTGAAAAGGGTTTCATTAGTGCGGTTTAATTCAAATGATTTAAGATCAAAACGCCGGCATTCTTCCTGAAAATGAGTACGTTGAAAAGGTCTTGTGATTCTGTAATTTTTTACGTCAACTTTTTCATGGTAATTATAACCATCGAATAAAGTAAAAATAATATATCGTCCGTCTGGAGTTGATTCCATCCTTCCAGATTTTGCTGTGGTTAAATTAATGTTCCCTAATCTTTTTGTATGATTATAAATCATAACATCTTTAATGCTTATTCCATCTTTATCTTTTTCCCCAATGCGAATAGTATATCCTTCCAAACCATTATAAAAAACACCTTCCTTAATATTGAAAGTCAGTTTTTTTTTGCGTATGTCATAAAGTAATGACTGGAATTTCAGATTTGCAACCGGTAAAATATTGTTTGAAAAATAAAAAGCTAAAAAGCAAATAAGAATTGATAAAATTATGAGGGGTTTCATAATTCTCCATATTGAGATACCGGCAGCTTTCATGGCTACTAATTCATAATGTTCGCCCAAATTTCCGAAAGTCATTAAAGAAGACAGCAAAATTGCAAGGGGCAGTCCGAGAGGCACAAATGTTGATGAGGCATAAAACAGTAATTTGCCGATTAAATACCATTCAAGCCCTTTTCCCACAAGGTCATCAACATACTTCCATAGAAATTGCATGTCAAGAATGAACAATGCAATAAAGAAAGTCATTATTAACGGACCTATATAAGATTTTAAAACAAGAACATATATTTTTTTCACTATTCAGGGCATAAAATAGAAGTTGCAAATATAACGAGAAAAATTGATGTTTAGGGTGTGTAATAGAATTTTGTATTGTATAATTTATAAAATTATATTCATTACCTTTGCCAGTTAAAAAGTTAAACATGATTCCAAATTTTATTACCTGGGATGTAAGCCCTGAAATATTTTCAATTGGTAGTTTCTCTTTAAGATGGTATGGGCTTTTATTTGCTTTATCTTTTGTGCTGGGATATATTATCCTTCAGAAGATTTTTAAAAAAGAGCATGTTCCTGTAAAATTACTTGACGAACTTACAACATACATGGTGATTGCTACCATAATCGGTGCCCGTTTAGGGCATTGTTTGTTTTATGAACCGGAACTTTACTTGAGTAAACCGTTAGAAATATTCAAAATATGGGAAGGTGGTTTAGCAAGTCATGGGGCAGCAATCGGAATATTGATAGCGTTATTTATCTTTTCAAAAAGAAGCAAGAAACCTTACTTGTGGATATTAGACAGAATAATTATAGTTGTTGCCTTAGCAGGATTTTTTATCAGGATGGGCAATTTAATAAATTCCGAAATTTACGGTACAGTAACAGATATGCCATGGGGATTTATTTTTGTTAACGCTTTTGATCCGCGTCAGGCATTTGAACCCCGCCACCCTGCTCAAATTTATGAAGCATTATCATACTTACTGATCTTCATTTTCTTGTTAACATATTATTATAAGAAAAACGGTGCTCCGCGAACAGGATTTTTATTTGCAATGTTTTTGATTTTAGTGTTCGGTGCCAGATTTAT
>JAUWKH010000310.1 GCA_030614305.1 Bacteroidota bacterium | reverse complement strand
CCATTTATGGCGCTATGAATAATACAGCTTAGGACAATTTACACGGAAATATTATTCGTAATTCTGACAAAATCTTCAACTCCAAGCTGTTCGGCTCTTTTACTTAATAATTCCGTTAATGATTCTTTTTTATCAAAATTAAAAAATTTTAAAGCATTCCGTAAAGTTTTCCGACGTTGGTTAAATGCGGTTTTTACAACATTAAAAAATAATTTTTCATCGCAGTCAAGCTGATAAGTTGAATTGCGATTTAAGCGAATAACACCCGATTTTACTTTCGGAGGAGGAATAAATACATTTTCACTGACTGTGAATAAATATTCAATTTCGTAAAAAGCTTGTAATAAAACGCTTAAAATTCCGTATTTTTTATTTCCCGGTGGAGAAGCAATTCGTTCTGCAACCTCTTTTTGTATCATGCAAACAACTTCCGGAATGTTGTTTTTATATTTTAGTATTTTGAAAAATATCTGAGAAGAAATATTATATGGGAAATTTCCAATTATTGCAAACGGTTCGGAAAACAGTTGGTTTACATCATACTTTAAAAAATCAGCAAGAATGATCCTGTTTTTATATCCGGGAAATTCATTTTTTAAAAAATCAACCGAATTGCTGTCTGTTTCAATAAAAAAAGGATTCAGATTTTTATCATTTATCAGATATTTTGTAAGAACACCTTTTCCTGAACCAATTTCCAGAATATTAGAATAATTTCCAGTTAAACTGTCAATTATTTTTCGGGCAATATTCTCGTCTTTCAAAAAATGCTGACCTAATGATTTTTTCGGTTTCATGAAAATTAAATTTTAACTCGTAATCTCATAATTCGTAATTATTAATAATATCCCACTAAAGCTGGTTTTAATTTTAAACTTTTTCCTTTTATCTTTCGACCGAAGGTCGTCCGTAGGATATCTTTTATCTTCTGCATGATAATGCAGCTTACATTTCCTCAGTCTTATCTCCTCTTAATTTTCTGAAACGTTTTCGTGCTTCAACCGAAAATAAACTTCCTGGAAAGTTCGTAAGTAAATCATGATAAAGCTCCATAGCTTTTTGTGGATTATTTAAATATTTTTCTTGCAATTCAGCACGTTTAAAAATAGCATCATCACATAGAATATCAAAATAATACTGTTCTGATATTTGTTGCAGGAGGCTGTCGGCTTCGGTAAATGCTCCCCGTTTCATTTGTATCTCAGCTTTTTTTAATAAAACTTCATCATTTAATGGATGATAACCAATAATAAAATTAATTGAATCAAGCACTTGTATAGCCAGATCATCTTTATTTTGATAAAAAAACAGGTCGGCTTTGGCAAACAACTGCAATTCGTTAGTTGTGCTATCCATATTTGTATTGTCACTTATCAATAATGATAGTTCCATTGCATCGTTGGCTATCAGTTTTGAAGTTGCGGCTTTAAGGATATCCAACTGTGCTTTTGCCCATTCAAACTCACCGATATAATAGAACAGTTTTGCATTTTTATATTTTGCCTCATGGCCAATCGGTTCGTTCTTAAATGATTTCTCAACTTGCGAATAAAGCAGGGTAGCTTCCCATACATCTCCTGAAAACAATAAAATATCAGCAAGTTCTAATTTGCATTCTGCCATATGATATTTTGAAATTTTTTTCAAAAGTATAATTTCGTTAAGAAGATTTGCAGCTTCTTCAAGTTTATTCATATAAAATGCCTGCAAATGAGCTAATTCTCTTATTAACGGAATTATACGTGGGTTTTCTCCAAATTCGTCAATAGCGGTAATATATTTCTTTTCAAGATTTAATATTTCTTTTTCAGTATAAACAAATTTTTCTGTGGTCTTTAAAAATTCGGTATGGAGCAAACCAATCCTGCCGTTTAAATACAATGGATTATTCCTTCCTTTATTAATAATATAATTATATGCTTCAATTGCGATATCATAATTTTTATTTGAGGCGCTTAATCCGGCTAATCCATATACTATTTTACCGTTTTCATTAAATCGCCTGTCAATTGATTTTGCCTGAATAAAAGCAAAATCAAAATCTTTTTGCTGAATTGACAGCCAAAAAAGCATTTCCGGATAAAATCTTTTTTCCGGATATTTTTGTGTCCGGATTAATAATGATTTTCTTAAAGTTTCATCAATATTGCTTTCCGGTTCATTGCTAATAATGGTTTGTAATTTATTTTGAACGGTTTTAATGGAATTTGCATCAAACTCAAGAAACTCAAGATATTCATTTATCATTGCCTGAAAATTTCCAGTACGGTAATATATCCGGGCAAGCTCCAAATTAAATGGATATGAATTATTTAACAGTTCCCTGCCTTTTTTGTAAGTAGTTATTGCCAGATTAAATTTATTTCTGTAAAGAAAAGTGTTAGCTGTTTGTGATATTTTCATTTGGTCGGGGGGGAGGCTGTTAATTACTTTTGTAAATTGTTTATTTGCTAATTCATGTTTATTTTCCATTGAATAAACAAGACCGAGGTCAATATTATACTTTGAATTTTTAGTGTTTCTTTTTATTTGTTTTTTTATGAGTTTTTCGGCTTTTTTATAATCGCTGAGTTCTATCAAACAATTTAAATAAAAAGTATAATAATTATGACTTCGTGTT
>JAUWKH010000157.1 GCA_030614305.1 Bacteroidota bacterium | reverse complement strand
CCTTACGTGGCATCGCTCCGGCCGTTCAATACTAACATTCAAAAATGCAATATACATCCAAGTCTTATTATTCTTGGAATAAAGTTGAACAAATTCTCAATCAATAAGTAAATATTTATTACCATCCGGTTTTTTAAATAAAATCCTTGCTCCAGTTTCATATTTAACATATTGAAGTGTGGGGTGTGTTTAAAGGAACCTTCATAATAAGTAAAATCTTATTTTTCATATTATGTGAAATAAAATTAGGTTAAATGATTAACAAATATAAAAGAATTTAAAAAATTATTAATTTTACCTGATATTTAACCGGAGTAATTCCTAACGCAGTAAACTGCAAGATAAATGATAAAATTAAAATGAAAAGAAAAATTAAACCTATTTTAACATTTGCAACAGTAATAATGTTTTTCACCCTGACGATAATTCCTGCTACAATTTTTTCACAGACAAAACAAACTGATGAAGAAAGAGCAGTTTGCCTACACGACTATATGTTCAGTTTAAAAAAAATAGAAGCAATTACTGAAATAAGAGATTTACTGGATAAATATACACCAATCGGGATTAACAATTTAGTTTGTTTTTTTGACTTATCAAGCAAACCGAAAGATTATGACTTTCTAAAGCTTTTAATTAGAGAAGCCCATAAAAGAGGAATGAAAGTTCACCCGATAATTCATCCCGGATACCCGGTTAAGTTGGAAGGGGAAATAAAGCAACATCCCGAATGGCTTATCATGGGCAGGAAAGGCGAGATTTATCCTAATCTGAATTTAGCAAATAAGGGAGCAAGAGATTATATTTTGAAAAGAATTTCTGATGTTTTGAATAACTATGATGTTGATGGTATCCGTTTAGATTATATTCGTTTTCAACTGCATAATGGATTTAGTTACGACAAAACAACTTGCGAAGTTTTTAAAAAAGAATTCGGCAAGAGTCCGCTTGAAGTTAAAGATGATTGCGGAAGTATTATCTGGTGCGAATGGATAAAATGGAATGCAAAACATGTTACAGCTCTTGTAAGAGAAGTAAACGAATTGATAAAGGAATCGGGCAAAGATATTCCTTTATCGGTAGATGTTTTTCCAGACCTTGAGGCAGCAAAAGTAGAAATAGCACAGGACTGGGGTGCATGGGCAGAAGAAGGAATTGTGGATGTTATCTGCCCTATGATCTATACAAACAATCTTGATGTTTTCAGAAATTGTGTTAAAGAATCTGTAAAGATTGCTGATGGAAGATGTTTGGTTTACCCTACAATCGGATGCACTACATCACATAATAAAAATACACCCGAAGGAGTAGTTGAATCAGTGAAGATTTCAAGAGAAGAAGGAGCAGATGGAATTTATTTTTTCTCGGGTTATTCTTTTAAAGATGAGATTATAAAAAAATTAAAATCAACTGTTTTTAAATAAAATCGAAATCAATATGAAAAAAATCGTAAAATTAATTTTAGCACTGATGATAGGGATATTATTTATCTCTATTTCAATTATTCCAAAAACTTCATTTTCACAACCAATGCCACAAAAAGAAGGAAGGGCTGTATGGATTAGTTCCACCATGTTTGAAGATGACGAAAAAGAAGCTACACAACATTTGAAACAACTTCTTAAAAAGTATGCTACAATGGGCATCAATAATCTTTTTTGTTTTAGCAGCATGATGTATCAAAATCAAAAAAAATGGGATTTTCTCGAAATTCTTTTAAAAGAAGCTCATAAAAAAGATATAAAAGTACACCCGATTTTTTGTCCTTATCGTAAAGTTAAGTTGGAAGGCGAAATCAAAGAACATCCCGAATGGCTTATCAGGGGTAAAAAAGGAGAAATCTATCTTAATCTGAATATGGCAAATCCTGAAGCACGTGAATATTTTAAAAGGGAAATTATACAGGCCCTAAAATATGATATTGACGGAATACATTTAGATGGCATTCGTTTTCCTGTAAATCAGGGGTATAGCTATGATAAAGCTACCTGCGAAGCATTCAAAAAAGAATTTGGAGAATCTCCGCTTAACGTTCATCAGGATTGTGGAAGTATGGTTTGGTGCGAGTGGATAAAATGGAACGCAAATCATATAACAACTCTTGTAAGAGAAATTAAGGAAATTTTAAATAAATCAGGGAAAGATGTAGTTTTGGGTGTTGATGTTTTTCCAGACTCTGAAACTGCAAAAGTTTTAATAGGTCAGGATTGGGAACTCTGGGCAAAACAAGGTATTGTTGATATTATCTGCCCTATGCAATATACAAATGACTTTGATGTTTTCAGAGAATCAGTTAAAAAATCCGTAAAAATTGCAAACGGAAAATGTAAAGTTTATTCCGGTATTGGAATCCGTTCGTCACATAACACAAACACTCCTCAAGGAGTTGTGCAGGAAGTAATAATTGCAAGAGAAGAGGGTGCTGACGGAGTGGTTTTTTTCTTTGGCTCTACTTTGACTGATGAATTTATGGATAAGTTGAAGTCGTCTGTTTTTAAGGGAAAATATTATTGATTAATAAGCACCACAGCATAAGCCGAGACCCCTTCTTCTCTGCCTTCAAAGCCTAACATTTCGGTAGTGGTTGCTTTTATTGAAATATCTCCTTCGCTGATCTGCATGGTTTTAGCAAGGACTATTTTCATTTCCGGGATGTATTCTGAGAGTTTTGGTTTTTGCAGACAAATTGTTGAGTCAATATTATTTATTGAATAGCCGTTTTCGGTAAGCAGGCTAACAACTTTTTTCAGTAATATCTTGCTGTCAATATTTTTGAATTCAGGGGATTTATCAGGGAAAAAGAAACCTATATCGCGTAAAGCGGCAGCACCTAATAAAGCATCACAAATTGCATGTATTAAAACATCAGCATCGGAGTATCCGACTGCACCTTTTGTATGTGGAATTTTAATACCGCCAATCAGGAAATCCTGATTGTTTTCAAGCTTGTGAACATCAAAGCCAAATCCAACTCGTATCATTTTACTATTATCCTGTAAAACTTTGTTTTTTTGTAAAGTATTGGTTTTTTGATTATCAGTCTTTAGTCTCCAGTCCCCAGTTCTCAGTCTATTAATTACCGACTGCTTACGACTGAAAGGAGTCTGTATGGACTGCCGACTTTTTATTAATTATCACACTTAAGCTAATTTGTTTGTAGCTATGCTACGCTAAGTTAGCATCGGAAAATCAAAATATATGCTGTTAATCAAGAAACCATGTAATTTATTCCTTGCTTTGCCCTTTAAATCCTTCAAAATTAAATAATAATGAAAAGCGAAGAGTGTTTTCAAGCGGGTTGTGTTGTTCAAGAGGAATTAAATATGAAAAGTCCAAACCAAACACATTATATCTTAAGCCGGCTCCGACAGTAAAGAATTTCCTGTTTCCTTTGGTTTTATCTTCATAGAAAAATCCGGCACGAATAGCAAATTGTTTATCGTACCAGTATTCAGCACCTACTGCAAAACTAAATTCACGCATTTCTTCGCTAAATCCTCCCGGTGCATCATAAAACGACTGTGCCATTCCTGTAACAACTGATACATTAGGGTCTTTTCCTTTTAAGATTATTGGTTTGCCTGTGGCAGGATCAACTACTTGTTGTCCTGTGGAATCATTAACTTTATAAATCGGAGGTGTTGGCACGAGTAATTTATTTACATCTACCATGAATGATATAGTATTATATTCATCAATATCAAGGGTAAGTGATGGACCGAAACGTAAATTTGTTGGGATGAAATCTTTAATAGGATTATCAGTGTATGAAATTTTTGCACCAATGTTTGAAATATTTATACCCCAGGCAAAAAGTCCGTCTAATTTTGCCATTGTAATTTCTTTTTGCCAGTAAACAGAAACGTCAGCAGCAATAGAAGTTCCTGCATGTGTTTCATGTCCTTGTACAAACTGCCCTTGCGTAAGGTTGGAATATATAAACCGTGCTGCAACAGCACCTGACAGATTATTAGATAGTTTTCTGGAATATGTTCCATCAATTGAAAATTCATTTGGCCTGTAATTGCCTAAACTATTTCCCATTTCATCTGTAAAAGTAATGTCTCCCAACGAAAAATACAATAAAGTGGCAGCAACTGTCTGACGGTCATCTATGCGTTTATAGAATCCTAAATATGCTAAGTTTATATCGTTAACCAACTTTCTTAGCCAAGGGCTGTAAGAAACTGAAAACCCCATATCTTTTTCAATAAAGGCATATTTTGCGGGATTCCAGTGCATGGAATTTGCATCAGGTGTTGAAGAAACACCTGCATCACCCATAGCACTGCCTCGTGCATCAGGAGCAATCATCAAGAACGGAACTGCGGTTGTTATTGTATTAATTGGATCCTGTCCTAACCATTCGCCTGTATTTTGAGCATAACCATTTAATAATGCTGCATTCAAAATAATAATCATTACTAATCTTAACTTCATAATTTAATTTTAAAAAATTTATAAAAAGGTGCAAAATTAACGAAAAATTATTTATTATATTGTTTATTTTATAATTACTAATTTCTGTGATTGTTCGGTAATTATATTTTCATTTTCTTTTACTAAAAGTTTGTATATATAAAATCCACTGTCAATTCTGCTTCCGTTATCATCCAAGCCATTCCAGTAAATCGGTTGAATATTTTTTCCATCAGAACCAGATTTTTGTGTTAATGTTTTTAAAAGTTTTCCTTCAATGGAAAATATTTGTATTTGTATTTCAAGTTGCTCACCTGGCTTATTATGATTAAATGTAAACCATGTTCCTGTAGAAAAAGGATTAGGATAGTTTAGTACATTATTAAGTTCAAGTTTTGCTGATTTGTTAACAATAAATTCAATACGGGCTTCGGATGAATTATTATACACATCCCATGCTCTTAATTGCAAAGTATGTAAACCATCCTCCAAATCCGAAAGAAGATATTTTATTTT
>JAUWKH010000155.1 GCA_030614305.1 Bacteroidota bacterium | reverse complement strand
GTTCAATAATTCCTGCTGATTCAAATTGAGGATTTTCATTAACTACATCTTCGATTGATTCTAAAACTTCACGAACAGCTTGCAAATATTCAACTTCTCCGGTATGTTTTTTCTCAAGGTCAATCATTAATTTTTCTAAATTCATATTATTATGTTATTTGATTGTTAATAAATATTTTATAAATAATTGCAAAAAAATATTTTTCAAAATTATATTAATTTAATATGATTATATCAATTTTTTAAAAAATATTTTTTTAACCGATTAATTAACAAACAAAGACAATATCAATGTGAATTAATCTGAATATTCAGACTTAAATATCACACCTAAATTCTTCTTTCCGTCAATCAATATTTTTAAAGGATTTTTAAATCTGATGTGCCTTATAAATTCATCTTCATACAATGGCTTGAATTTTGACAAATAATCTAAATCATAATAACCGTCGTTGATGTATGGATTAATTGTAAAATATCCTACGCGGAAAGATGTCAGGTTTTGAAAAAAGTGCGTTCCCTGGCTTGGGTCAATTCTATAATTTTCCAAACCTGATTCAACAATAACTCTTGCACCGGATATTTGCGCCCATTTAACCGGAATACCAAGACAAGGGTCAAAAGAACCCCATCTTCCAGGTCCTACCAAAACGTAATTTCTTTCTTCTGCAATTAATTGTTCATTAATATTTTCGATTTTTACTGCAATATTGGGGTTTTCCATTGAATTAAACGAATCAGGTTTAACATAAATAAAATCATATATATTATCAATTACTCCATTGCCTAATGCATTATCTGAATAAATAATTGTTTTATCTAATTGTATTTTTTCAATTTTTACATCAAAAGTTTCTTTATTTTCAACTATTGGCCGTATTTGTAAGAAATTAAAAATTTTAGGTTGTCCCTTGGGAGTGTCTAAGTTAACTGCAAATTCAATTTCAACAGGATCATTCATTTCTTTTTGACTGATATCCAAAATATTTTGCAATATTTCAGCCAAAGGAAATACATTATGATTTAAAATATTTGAAAAGCTTATTAATTTCTTACCATCATAATTTACACCATCTCTTAAAATATTATTTTCATAATCATAAGTAGAAGCAACATATTTAAGTGTATGATCTTTTTCAGCCTCATTTATTCTAAGCTTCAATATATTTATACCGTCGTCAGTAGATGGTATAAAGCTGTTTTTTTCCAGATTAAGTGCATAAAATTGTTTTTGAGTATCTCTTAATGCCATATCAGGTGAGGAAAGCTGTAATACTTTTTTCGGATATTTTGGTGAAAATCGCAAATTTATTCCACCTTCAACAATATATTTACCTAAGCCAAGTGCAACGTTTGCAATGCCATCTTCGGGTTTTTCGGGAGATATGGGATAAAAATTTAATGACCTTGCAACACCGGAAATTACAGGATAAAATCTATTTCCATATTTTGTGCCGCATACTTCCTGAATAACTATTCCCATTTTTTCTTCATCAATAATATTTGAAATGGCTTCTAAATATGCTTTACTACCTTTGAAAAAAGTAGAAGCATATACACATTTTATTGCATAACTTAATTGTTGTAAACATAGCCTTTCGTCAGATTTGATATTTGGAATCATATAAGTTGAATAAACTCCTGCAAACGGCTGATAAAGTGAATCTTCTAATAAACTTGATGACCTGATTGCAATTGGTTTATTTATTACCGACATAAATGCTAACAAATCTTCATGAATGTGAAAAGGAAGTCCGGCTTCAATAAAGTGATTTAATATTTCTTTATCACTTGCATCGGATAATGCAATTTTATACAAATTATTATTCTCCATAAATTCATCAAAAATATCAACTCCAATTGTTAAGGTTCTTGGTATTGTAATAATTATATCGTTGAACTTATTCAGTAAATTATTTCTTTTAATAAGCGAATCAACAAAAGCCAAACCTCTTGCTTTTCCACCGATTGAACCTTCTCCTATTCTGGAAAAAATCAAATATTCATCAAAATTATCTTTTTGAAATTTTGCAATTACACCTCTTCCTTTATTAAGCCTGAAGTCGGCAATTGTATCAAATATATATCTTCTTATTTCGTCCAAATCATTAAAGTCCTCACGTTCATAACTTTTAAAAGATTCAGCAATTGGGAATAATGCTCTTGCATACAACCACTTAGAAATGTAATTTCTATCAAGATGTGATATAAAAGTTTCGTCAGGAATATCAAATAACTTATTTTGCAGGGCTTTAAGATCTGAAATACGTACAATTTCTTTATTAGTTTTAGGATGATAAAATACTAAATCACCAAAAGCAAAATTTTGAAAAATAAAATTACGTAATTCAGTTGATAGTTTCTTAGAATTTTTATTTAAAAAACCAATGTTAAGCTTTTTTGCAATTTTTTCATTTTCAGCTTCGGATGATTGTAATAAAATAGGAATTTGTTTATCAATACTTATTATCTTTTTACAAAATTTTATTCCTGCTTGCGGATCCATTTTGCCATTTCTATTATATCCGACATCCGAAATTATACCTAATAAATTGTTTTTGTATTTTTCATATAAAACTAATGCTTCTTCATAAGTAGTTGCCAGAAGGATTTTAGGACGTCCTCTCATTCTCAGCATCTTCTGATGCATATTAAGACCTTCTGTCATAAATTTTTTCGATTGTTTAAAAATAATTTTATAAATGTTGGGTAAAAAACTTGAATAAAACCTCACTGAATCCTCAACTATAAGAATTGCCTGAACACCAACATCTAATATGTCATGTTCAGCATTCATTTTATCTTCAATAAGTTTAACTATTGCAAGTAAAATATCTGCATTACCAAGCCAGCAAAAAATATAATCTATTTCTTTTAAATTATCTTCATAAAGTTTTAATGTAACCCTACGTAAAAATGGAGTTAATACAACAATTGGTTTGTCAGGGTATTTATTTTTAATAATGCTTGTTAATCCAAAAATGTCAATATCGCCATCACTCAGCATTATAATTATCATATCTATGCTCTCTTCCTCTAAAGTTGCAAAAGCCTGCTCCGAAGTTGAAACCAGGATGAATCGTGGTGGATACCTTAGATTTAATGAAACATATTCATCAAATATCTGCTCATCAATTCTTCCGTCCTCTTCAAGTATAAATGCATCATATTTACTTGAAATAAGTAAGATGTGATAAATTCTTTTCTTCATCAACTCATTAAAAGAAGTTTCGGAATAATTATGTTTTTTTGCTTTATAGTTATCTGTATTCATTTTCGTTTTGTTAATTTTTTATATTAAAACTCTAACAGCATCAGAGGGATTGGTTAAATCAAATTTGATTATAGCTAATTCTTTACCATTGTAGGCAGCTGAAAATGCATAAGTTCTACCAATTTTTTGTTGCCATTTTCCTGTAATTTGCGATGATTCATGTATATGTCCATGAAGAGTTACCATTGGTTGTTTTTCTTCAATAAATCTTTTTATTGCAATACTACCAACATGAACATCTAATGGAACAAAATCAATCATTTGACCATCAAGTGCCGCTCTATCTAAATTTGTTTTATATGGCGGCGAATGAAATAAAAACACTGAATTAGAAAGATCATCATTATTAACTAATTTATTAATTTCTTTTTGTATTGTAATATATTCAATCTTTTCATTATTTTGAATTGTTCTAAATCCTTCTGTTGGAGGGACACAGCCGGGATCAACATATCTTGAAACATCATAGCGTTCCCAATCTTTTAATAAAAAAGGCGTAGGAGGGACATAAGCAAGTCCATAAATGTTATATTTTTTATATCCAACTTTCTTATTATGAATGTATTTAAACACACCTTTTTTTTCAGCTTTAATTATTTCAGATTCATTAATTCCCGGATCATCATTTCCTAATATTAAAAACACTTCAGGATAATAATTACCTAAATATTTTTTTATTTCTATAAACTTATTAACAAAGTAATCATTTACAAAATCGGAATAATTTTTATCAAATGCCAATCCGGAAGGTAAAAGGTCTCCTCCAAAAAATACTAATTTGGGTTTTTCAGTTTTTATCTCCTTAAATAATTTTTCGTACTTATCAATATTACCATGAATATCAGAAACAAAAAAGCAAAGACACATTTTTTAGAATTATATTATTATATTATAATTGTTCATTCAACATAAGCAAGCGAGCAGGATCGGTAGCTGCATTAATCATAACAGCAAAACTCGTTTTTTTTGTAATATCCTCATCTGTTATCAAATGAAGATCAATTAACCCTTCATCAATCATATATCCTGTTTTAATATAGTTCATTTCAGCAAGGCAATAACTCCACCCTTCTATCCATGCTTTAAGTTCTTTTTTTTGACTTTCATTTCCTTTAAAGTGCACTAAAAGATCAATATCACTTGCAGGTCCTGCATTGGCATTTTTCGTACTACCAATGACATAAATTGCTTTGACACCAAATTTATTTGCATCAATCTTTTTTGAAATAATACTTACCATATTTAATCTCCATTTCCAGTGTTCATCAAAAGCCGATGATAAAATAATATTTAACTCATCATCTGTATTATGTTTTTTTGAGGGTGATTTGAGGTAATTTAATGTTTTAATTAATTTTTTATGAAAAATATAATTGCTGAGCCTGTCAGCAATATTATTTAATAATTTTTGTTCTTCAGGAAGAAACTGACTGTTATTCAACAATCTAATTAATTGTGTGTAAAAAACCTGAATTTTCCCAACAATATTATTATCTATTACAATATCTGCATTTTGAAACCATTCAGTTTCTTTAAAATTATCAGATTTATATATTTCCCCTTCATAAATTATTTTTACTTCACAAACAGTCGTATATTGCCATCCCTGTGGTATTATTTCGGTTAGTTTTAAAAATATATCTTTAATATCTAATTTATTATCTTTAAGTAATTCTTCTACCTGATATAT
>JAUWKH010000150.1 GCA_030614305.1 Bacteroidota bacterium | reverse complement strand
GTTTTATCAAGCGTGTAGCTTCCAGGCCGTTCAATACAGGCATTTGAATATCCATCAATACCAGGTTAATATTTTTGTTTTCCTTGCAAATATCAATAGCTTCCTGACCATCTTTTGCCCATATTAAACGGACATTTGTTTTTCTTAAAATCGCTTTCAAATATTGATAAATACTTTTCACATCATCAACCACTAAAATTACTTTTCCACTTAAATCAATACCGGTTTTGGTAATATCTGTTTCTGAGGTTTTTTTGATTGAATCATCTGCAATATTACAAGGTAAAGTAAAATAAAATTCCGAACCTTTGTCTGTTTCTGAACTCAACCAGATTTTTCCTCCTAATATTTCAACCAGATGTTTCACAATTGCCAAGCCTAAACCAGTACCTCCGAATTTTCTTGTATGAGAGTCATCTGCCTGACGGAAACGGTCAAAAATGATTTCCTGTTTGTCTTTCGGAATGCCAACACCTGTATCTTTCACAAAAAATAAGATGTTTTTTTCATCTTTAATTTCGTAGCCGTATTCAATATGACCTTCAAGTGTAAATTTAATAGCATTCTTCAGCAGGTTTATCATTATTTGTTTTAATTTATGCTTGTCAGTAAAAACTTCAGGATCCTGTACTTTTTTATCAGGATAAAAATAAATATTTAGACATTCTTTTTTCTCTTTTTTTTGCTCTGCCTTTATTGAATCACTTACTTCTTTAATTGCTGTATTAAGAAAAAATTCTTCTTTAATTACTTTCATATCACCTGTTTCAAGTGTTGAAATATCAAAAATATCTTCAATAATATTCAACAGATGAGTACCGCTATCATTGATTGATTCGGAAAAATCAGTTATTACATCCATTGGTAAAGATTTATCAATTAATTCCGAAAAGCCTATTACCGCATTAAGAGGTGTTCGTAGTTCATGCGACATTGTTGAAAGGAATACTGATTTCAGCCGGTCGGACTCTTCGGCTTTTTCTTTGGCAATTTTTAATTCTTCTTCATATTTTTTACGTTCGGTAATATCTATCAATGTTCCTTGCATGGCTGGTTTGCCCAGAAATAAAATACGTCCCCCCAGCACTTCAATATCAATTTTTCCCCCATATTTATTTATTCCTTTGAACTCGTATCTTGAAGTTACTTTTTCTCCGGACTCTCTTAATTTTACTTCATTGTACACCAAATCCCAGCTTTCCGGTGTTACCAAGTTCTTAATTGACTTATTCAATAACTCGTTATAATTTTTATAACCGAAGATTTCAGCAAATCTCTGATTGCAGAATTTCAGGATGTGATTTTGAGTAATATATATTCCTACAAGGGAATTATCAACCACCTGCCTGTATTTTTCCTCGCTTGCCTGAAGTTCTTCCCGGGTATTTAAACGAGCAATAACACTTCCTATTTGTGCAGAAATGGTTTGAAGAGCATCACGGGCAAAAGACGGTATTACATCCAAAATATGCGAGGCAATATTTAAACAGGCAATAACCTTGCCTTCATGAAGTATGGGAATTACTGCAATTGCACGCAGGTTTTCTTTCTCACGGGTTCCATTTATATCAACATCTAATTTTTTATGCTGACTATAAACAGGTTTGCCTGCCATAACCAAACGTGCATTACTTGAATCTGCATAATAGTGTGAAGCACTTTTTACAAAAATTTCAGGTAATCCTTTGTGGTAATCAAGATCAATATTTCCTGTACTTTCGTTTACAAGATAAATCCCGCCACAATCCATTTCAGAAATTTTAATGGCAGAATCAAGGCTTAGACGAAGTGTTTCATCAAGTCCTTTTACTTCATTCAATTTCAGGGCAAGGTCGCGTTGTATGTGTATTAAATCTTCTGTTTGCTTACGGTCTGTAATGTCACGAAGCACACCTGCAACTCCTGTAATATTCCTGTCTTTGTCATATTGAACCTTACCAATATCTTCAAACCAAAAAGTTTGTCCACTTGCATCATTTATCCTGAATACACTCGGAAATTCTGCACTTTCTTTAATAGTTTTCTTAAATTCTTCAATAGTTTTTTCTTTGTCATCAGGGTGGATAATTTCAATTAAGTTTTTTAATAAAATATCTTCAGGCTCAAAACCATATCGTTTTATTTGCGGACTAATGTATGTTAAATTTCCATTTATATCAATAGAATAAACAATATCATACATGTTTTCGGTCAGGTCACGGTATTTTTCTTCGCTATCCCGTAATGCGTTCTCTTTTTCCACAACATCTTCCATGATGTTTATCAACGATTTCCTTGAATCTTCGGATTCCTTATAAAGTTTTTGTAGTTTTTTTTCACCGTTTGAAAGTTGTACGGTTTTTTTCTTCAGTTCATCTTCCGTTTCTTTTCTTCCCTGTATTTCTTTAAGTAGGTTTTCGTAAGCTTTGCATGCTCCAATTGCAACTATTAATTTCGGAGAAAGTCCGGTAAGCATATTTATTAAAGTCCCATCAACTATTTCTTTGTCTGTATAAACCAAATGTATAATAACAATCTTATCAATGGGAATTATTAGTACTACTTGTTCTTTACCCGTTATATCAATACAATATTTATTAAAATCCTTTTCGCTTCTGTTTTTTATTACAGGCTTCTTCGCTACACATATTTTTTCAAAAACATCAAAATAAAAAGCTTCTCTTTTTTTTATTTCCTGCCCGGATAACTTTGAACCTGCTCTTGATCCAAGTATCATTTTGTTTCCTTTTTTGCCATTACAAAGCCAGATACTTCCCCTGTGCGCATTTGTTTTATGTACAATTTTATGAATAACCTCATGAAGCATTTTTTCAAGGTCCAGGCTGTTACCTATAGCAAGTATACATTCATAAGAAATGCTTAGGTTTTGAATGAAAGAAATATTTCGTTTTTCCATAAATGAAAAGATAGTAATTTAATGGTTTCAAGTTTCAGGTTTCCCATAAGGACAAGTTTGGATTTTTTTCAGTCTCCAGTCTTCAGATATAAGTCAACGAACTGCCGACTGCCGACTGTGGACTGCCAACTGCCGATTTTTTTGTCTTATTTGTTCCTTTTAGCCCACGAATCCCGTAAAGGCACGGTTCTGTTAAATATCAGTTTATCGGGTGTTGATTCCTTGTCAACACAAAAATAACCCTGCCTTTCAAACTGATATTTTTCTTCGGGCTTAACATCTTTCAGACTTGGTTCAACCTTACAGTTTATGATTTTCAGGGATTCAGGATTTATATTTGACTTAAAATCCTTGCCTTCTTCGGCTTTATCCGGATTTTCATTAACAAATAAGCGGTCATATAAACGAACTTCAGCATCCAAAGCATGCTCAACAGAAACCCAGTGAATTGTTCCTTTCACTTTTTTGTCGCTTTTTCCCGAACCGCTTTTTGTTTCAGGATCATAAGTGCAATGAACTTCAATAATTTTTCCATTTTTATCTTTAACAACATCAACACATTTAATGATATATCCGTAACGTAAACGGACTTCACGCTCAGGAGCTAACCGGAAGAATTTTCTTGGTGGATCTTCCATAAAATCATCCTTTTCAATGTATAGAACCCGTGAAAAAGGAATTTTTCTTTTTCCTGCATTTTCATCTTCAGGATTATTTATAGCATCCAATTCTTCAGTTTTATTTTCAGGATAATTTAAAATAACAAGTTTTAAGGGATTCAGAACTGCTAAAATTCTATTGACTTTTTTATTCAAGTCATTTCTAATACTATGTTCAAGCAAGGCAACATCAATAACATTATCGCGTTTAGCTACTCCGATACGCTCGGAAAAATTTCGTATAGATTCGGGTGTATAGCCTCTTCTTCTCAAGCCGGAGATTGTGGGCAATCTCGGGTCATCCCAGCCGCTGACATATCCTTCTTCAACTAATTCCAAAAGTTTACGCTTGCTCATTACAGTGTAGCTCAGATTTAACCGGGCAAATTCAATTTGTCGTGGCCGGTATTTGCCTTCAATCAAATTGTCAAGAAACCAGTCATATAATGGTCTGTGGACTTCAAATTCCAAAGTGCAGATAGAGTGTGTGATTCCTTCAAGGTAATCTGATTGACCATGAGTAAAATCATACATTGGATAAATGCACCATTTATTTCCTGTCCTGTGATGTGAAGCATGTTTAATGCGATATATTGCCGGATCTCTCATGTGCATATTCGGAGATGACATATCAATTTTTGCACGGAGGACTTTGGCTCCGTCTTCAAACTCACCGGCATGCATTCGTTCAAAGAGATCAAGATTTTCTTCAACCGGACGGTTCCTGAACGGGCTTTCTATTCCTGGTTTTGTTGGTGTTTTTCTTTGTTCGCTGATTTGTTCTGAAGTTTGGTCGTCAATATAAGCTTTTCCATCTTTTATTAACTTAATTGCCCATTTGTAAAGCTGGTCGAAATAATCGGAAGCATAAAATAACCTGTCTTCCCAGTCAAATCCAAGCCATTTTATATCTTCAATGATTGAGTCAACATATTCAACTTCTTCTTTAACAGGATTTGTGTCATCAAACCTGAGATTACACATACCGTTGTATTTTTCAGCTAATCCAAAATTAAAGCATATTGATTTTGCATGCCCGATATGAAGATAACCATTTGGCTCAGGGGGAAATCTTGTATGTATCCTGCCCTCGTTTTTATGGTTTTTAAGGTCTTCTTCAATAATATTTTCTATAAAATTCAGGGAAGGCTTGTTTAAGTTTTCTTTACTGTTTACTTTTTTTCCTTGACTATTTGACATAATATGATTTTTTAAATTTCAAGGGGTCAAAAGTAAGATTAAATAACAAATAACAAGTACCAAATTTCAAATAATTTGAATATAGAATATTATTAAATCAATTTATATTTACTTTATGGATGAAGTAAAAATATTTGGTTTATGGTCGGGCAGGAATTACGAATATTATACAACGAATATATTCGTAGTAATTTTTTTCTTTAAAAATTTGTCAAGTAGAAATAGAGAAGAAATTGCAGCAATCACAACAATTGAAATAGAAGAAATTTTAATACTTGAAAAAATGTTTCTGAAACTATTTACAAGATTTCCTGTGATTGTAG
>JAUWKH010000382.1 GCA_030614305.1 Bacteroidota bacterium | reverse complement strand
GATTTTAATAATCCGGCTTTTTCAAACCGTATCAGTTCAATCCTGATGGAGTTTGTTGATTCACCGAACTCATTTTCAAGACTGCGCAGATAAGCACTGGAGTTGCTGTTCAGGAAGAATTTCAGCAACAGTTTAATGCGGGTTTTGGAGGTTATTAATGTATCAAGCATATTTTGCTGATATTTAAAAATAAATTACTTTTTACAAGATATTTAGTGTTATTAAAACATGTATTATATATCTTGCAAAACGAAAACGAGTAACAAAATTACTCAATATTAAACAAAAGTCAAGTTTTTTTTGAAAAAATTTTAAGATATTTATGTAATTTATTGATATAGAATAGTTTTGTAGTTATTTTATTTTCCTCCACTTATAATTTTTAGAAAAATTCATGTTCAGAAATTAGAAATCCATACGGACAAGTTTGGATATTTGAAATTAGGCTGTTAAAAATAAGTTTTTTTCAAATTTCAAATCTCATTATATAATCATTCCATTGATTGTGTGTAAAAATTTACTTGTCATGGATGTTTCATATTATCTTATTAATTAAATGGCGTGCAAATGTAAAAATATTTTTCATCACCTTCTATAATCTTTTATTGCTAAGTCAGACAGAAGGATAACTGTTTGTTCAACTTTTATCCCATACGGGTTTGCTTCGCTTCACTTTTTACCCATACGGGCTAACTTCGTGTCGCTTTTGTCTTTTATCTTCCAGTTTATCTGGGCTATAATTCACTACCGCTTCAATGATCTTTTCCTGATTTTCTTTATTCAGATAAGGATACATTGGCAGGCTGAAAATTTCCTGTGCAATTTTTTCACTTACAGGGAAGTCACCGGGTTTATAACCCAAATCTGCAAATGCTTCCTGCAGGTGAAGTGGCTTTGGGTAGTAAATAGCTGTTGGAATTCCTAATTCTTTTAGATGGTTGATTATTTTTTCTCTTTCAGGATGTAGGATTGAATATTGTGCCCAGGCAGAAATATTAAAATCTTTAACAAACGGAATTATTGCAAAATCTTTTAATCCTTCGTTGTATTTTTTCGCAACATCTTGCCTTAGATTAACTTCTTCATCAAAAATTTCAAATTTTGCCAATAAAATTGCAGATAGCAAAGTGTCAATCCTTCCGTTGATTCCAACTCTCACATTATCATATTTATGCGTACCTTTTCCATGCACACGTATTGATGATAATTTATTATAGACTTCGTCGTTGTCTGTAAAGCACATTCCTCCGTCGCCATAAGTTCCCAATGGTTTTGCAGGAAAAAAGCTTGTTGCTGCAACATCAGCGAGTGAACATGATCTTCTGCCTTTATACGAAGCACCAAAACCTTGTGCTGCATCTTCCAACACAAAAAGCCCGTATTTTTTTGCAATAGCATTTATTTCATCATAATCGGAAGCTTGTCCGAAAAGGTCAACAGGAATGATCCCTTTTGGATTTAGTTTCCCTTCTTTTTTTACTTTTAATATTGCTTGTTCAAGTTTATTAGTGTCAATGTTAAAAGTGTCCGGTTCAATATCAACAAAAACCGGTGTTGCACCGAGAAGTTTTACAACTTCGGCAGTTGCAATAAAAGTAAAAGAAACCGTGAATATTGCATCACCCGGACCTACGTCATAAGCCATCAAGGGCATAAGCAAAGCATCAGTACCGCTGGCAACACCAATGGCATGTTTAACACCAACATATTCTGCTAATTTTTCTTCAAGCTGTTTTACTTCAGGACCAAGAATATATTTTCCATGTTCAAGAACCCGGGCAATGTTTGAATTAATACTATCAATAATTCTGTTTTGTTGTACTTT
>JAUWKH010000004.1 GCA_030614305.1 Bacteroidota bacterium | reverse complement strand
TTCGTCCATAATAATTTGTTATTTTGAATAAAAAACAAACCAAAGCGCATAAGAACAATATGTTAGCAGTTATATATAAACGACTATACCTGTTGATTTTTTTACTCCTTTTAAGTAATCATTTATTTTCACAGGATGATGATTGGAAAACTTTTCAAACTATTGAAATCTATCCCGACAGCATTTATGATATTGCCTTTAATAAAGGTATTTTAGCTCTGAACTTTTATAACAAAATAGTACAAATTTACATATTAATAGGCGATGAATTTTTAAAAGAAAACTTTTATGAGATTAAAAAAGTTTATGACGAATTCGGAACACTGCACTTTGAGGACGATTTTTTATATGTTGCTATTGATGGTTTTAAATTTTATAAAATTGATTTGGAAAGTAAAAAAATAACAAAAACAAATACTTATGATGAAGGATTTTATATTATTTCAAGATATTTTTTAGGATTGAACACCGAAAACTGGAAATTTGAAGTTTCGGAAAACGGCAATCTGAAAATTTTTAAAAAAATAAATAATGAAAAACAAACATCACAATAAAAATTTTAATTTTGTCTGTTCAAATTTCAAATACTGAAAAATAAAAAAAGCAATAACTCGTTATCAACAAAATAATTAAATTTAAATAATTGAAATTTTTTAGAATTATAATAATCAGCATAATAATTTTTCTTGTGATCAACACGGGAAAAACTTATGCTCAGGCTAACAAGGTTAAAAACCTACCCAAGTACGATTTGAGAATAAAACATTTCGGCTTTATACTTGCTGCCAACCAAATGTTTTTTACTGTAAAGACAAAACCCGGGTTTTCCGACATAATATTTGACCAATCACAATCACCTGACATTTTTGCAGATTCATCACGATTATTCCAGGTTAATTCCGACCCTTCACTTGGATTTACAATAGGTATAGTTTCAGACCTGCGACTCGGAAAATATCTTAATCTGCGGTTTATTCCTTCTCTTGCATTTGGCGAAAGATATATGAATTATACAATCATGCGTTATAAAAACGGTGAACCAACCCTTGTTGACATTCAAAAAAACATCACTTCAACTTATGTTGGCCTGCCTCTTCAGATAAAATACAAATCAAAAAGACTTAACAACATAAGAGCATATGTGCTGGGAGGTATAAAATATAATATTGATCTTGCAGCCAATAAAAAGAAAAAAGATGATACCGGCGAAACCTATCTTAAATTAAAGAAAAACGACTTTCTGTTTGAAATTGGCGTTGGCTTTGATTTTTACACCGGGTTTTTTAAGTTCGGTACCGAGTTAAAAATGTCTTATGGTATTGTTGATCTATTACAAAGAGAAGATAATATTTATACTGATTGCATTGAAAGTCTAAACTCAAAAATTTTCCAACTTTCCTTTACTTTTGAATAATATTGGAAACATCCATGATAGGTAAATTTTGACAAACCTTGTACATTTTATTACAGGGCAGGCAAGGGGTTGATTATGTTATTAAATTAGAAACTGGAAATTAGAAATTATGCGAAACACCTTCCCCTCATATGATTAGGAGGGGTTAGGGGTGGTAGGAATTATCAAAAAAATCTCATAATAAAAGACCAGGTATCAGAAAATGTATTAACTACTAAAATATAAACAGGTGAAAAATCCAAACAATAAACCCGAACTTTTTGATGCTTTGATATATAAAGCTACACTTAAGCATGATGTTTACAACAATACTTTTAACACATTCAAACTGTTCAAATCAGTAATTAAAAACATTGTTGCTGATTTTCATAAAAAAATTAAACATACAAATGAAAACATCCCATTTGAATTTAAGAACAAGGGCGAGTTTGAAATAGAATTAAAATTTGGCGGTGATATTTTGATTTTTATGATGCATACTAATGTCTTTGAATTTCCGAGAGATCATTTTGTAATGCGAACATCTTATGTTAAAGAAGATATTACCCGCTCATATTGTGGCGTTATAAATATTTATAATTTTCTTGGAGATTCATTCAAATACAGAAGAATAAATGATATTGGATACATGATTGGCAGGATTTTTGTTAATCAGGATATGCATTATTTTATTGAAGGTAAAAGAGAAATAGGACTGCTTTATAACAATTTTGTAAGTTCCGTTATGGATAAAAAGGCTGCAAAAAAAATTGTTGAATCAGCTATCAGGTACACTATAAATTTTGATTTGTTAACTCCGCCCTACGAAAGAGTAAAAGAAGTAAGTGTAAATGAATTTCTCAGCACACTTGATACAATGACAATTAAAACAGGTAAAAGACTCGGTTTTAAATTTCAGGCAGACGAAGAGGAGATTGGTTGAATTATTTTTAATTCTAAAAAATTTATTTTTTTTTATAAAGAATATTTGAGATTTAAAAAAAAGTTATATTTTTGCACTCCCAAAATAAAATGGTCCGTTCGTCTAGCCAGGTCAGGACGCCAGGTTTTCATCCTGGTAACACGGGTTCGAATCCCGTACGGACTACAAAAAGAAAATAAACCCCTTGTAATTAAATTAGTTACGAGGGGTTTTTGTTTTGGTTACGGTTTATATAGAATGGATGGTTCTGCATAAAACGGGTGATTTGTATGGTATGATTATAGAGACGCACGGCCGTGCGTCTCTGCGTGTAAACCGACCGAACCAACCAAACCAACCAAAATAAACCGACAACCAATCCCAATTTTACCCTGACCAAAATTAATTATTTTCGTTCATTGCCGGATACAAATCGGCCATTACTATAAAAATTTATAATTTTATTTATTTGCATAATTTTCCCATTGTAAAATTCAATCATAGAAACAATTTAGAATAATAAATATTTCTACTAAAGTTTAAGGTTTACCTTTTGAAAGCTTTCAAGATACAGGTCTCGTCGGTTCACCAGACCTGTCTGCCGACAAGGCATGCAAAAGAAAATACGAGCTATGTCTCATTTGATACTGACCTGTGAGATTTCTGAAATTACTTCCTTTATAAACTTAATTGTTTTCTTGAGTGAATGCACTTATTGCAAAAACAATAATGTTAATTTGTTTGACGTTTGATGTTTTACGTTTACTTTTGCTATTTAATAATAAAAACCAGATTAAAATGAAAAAAATTAAATTCTTAATGCTAAGTATAGGCTTTTTATTTGTTATTGCAGCCTGTAATGATAATTCTAAATCCGATACATGGAGCAAAGAGCAAGAAGCCAAATGGAAAAAAGGATGTATGCAGCTAATGCAGGAAAACAACATTCCCAATGGTGAAGCCGAGAGCACTTGCGATTGTATATTTAAAAAAACATCAGAAAAATATACACCTGAGGAAGCTGCAAAAATTACCGAAGAAGAAGAAGAAAAGCTTTGGCAAGCCTGTGACTATCAGTTTTAATTTAAAGGAAGTATAAAATTCACTGCCCCAAATAAGTTAAATACTCAAATATATGAATATATCCTGGAATTTGAAATAGTAAAACCGGGAACATGGGATATGAATATTATTATCTAATCATAAATATTTTAAGTAATAGTTTTTTTATATCAGATATTTAGTTAATTTTGCACCCCGAAATTTAAGAAAATAAAAAACATCTGAATAAATATGGCAACTCATAAATCCGCAATAAAAAGAATTAGATCAAGCTATGAGAGAAGATTACGCAACAGGTTTCACGCAAAAACCATGCGTAATGCATTAAAAAATTTCAGAGCAATAAAAGATAAAAAAGAAGCCACTGAAAAACTCCCTGAAATTTGTTCAATAATTGATAAATTGGTAAAAAAATCAATAATCCACAAAAACAAAGCAGGAAACTTAAAATCAAAATTGACTAAGCAAGTTAGTTCATTATAAAAAGTATTAAAGGTTTTTTAAAGGTCTCTTCTATTACAGGAGAGACCTTTTTTATGGTTAACTAATTGAAGGTCTGCAAACTATACATACTCATCCGATGACTTGAAGTCATCGGATGAGTACAATTATATTTATTTTCTTATCTTAGCCCGATTAATTCATAAACTAAAAAGACTAAATCCTGAATTAATCTCTCAATTTTACACTTATCTAAATATTTATGACCGAATACAAAGAAAAAACAACAATAAAAAACTGGGCGGAAGATGACCGTCCCAGGGAAAAACTTTTAATAAAAGGCAAACATTCTTTGAGTAATGCCGAACTTATTGCTATTCTTCTTGGTTCGGGCAGCAGGGAGTTATCTGCAGTTGACCTTGCAAAAAAAATCTTAAATTCTTCAAACGATAACCTTATAGAACTCTCAAAACTTTCTGTAATCGACCTGATGAAGTTTAAAGGAATAGGCCAGGCAAAGGCAATAAGTATAATTGCTGCTCTTGAACTCGGTAAACGCAGAAGAAGCGAAGACGTTCTTGAAAAAGGAAAAATAATAAGCAGTCGCGATGCCTTTGAAGTGTTTCAAGGTATTTTATCTGACTCACAATACGAAGAATTCTGGATGTTACTCTTAAACAAGGCTAATAAAATTATCAAAAAGATCAACATTAGCGAAGGCGGTATTTCAGGTACGGTAGCTGACCCGAAAAAAATTTTCAAGCTGGCTCTGGAAAATAATGCCTCCTCAATAATTCTCAGTCATAATCATCCATCGGGAAACATACAACCAAGCGACTCTGATTTAAAACTTACAAAAAAACTTGTTGATGCAGGAAAATTGCTTGACATCAGTGTTCTTGACCATGTAATTATTGGTGACGAAAAATATTATAGCTTTGCCGATGAAAATATGCTATAATTAATTATATGATTAAGATAATAACAATAATCGGTGCACGTCCGCAAATAATAAAAGCCGCAGCAATAAGCAGGGCTATCAGAAATAATTTCTCTAACCGGATCAGTGAAATTATTGTTCATACAGGACAACACTATGACATAAACATGTCAAAAATATTTTTTGATGAACTTGAAATTCCTAAACCCGATTATAATTTAAACATCGGCTCGGCAAGTCATGGCAAGCAAACTGCCCTGATGATTGAAGGAATTGAAAAAATTCTGCTAAATGAAAAACCCCATTCAATCATTCTTTACGGTGATACAAATTCCACACTTGCAGGTGCAGTTGCAGCAGCAAAGATCCATATCCCTGTTTTTCATATTGAAGCAGGCTTGCGTTCATTCAACAAAAAAATGCCTGAAGAAATCAACCGTATCGTATGCGACCATGCTTCAACCCTGCTGTTCTCCCCTACTCTTACCGGATTTAATAATTTAATCCGTGAGGGATTTGACCCCGACACAAAACCTCCTTACACTATTGACAATCCGCGAATTTATCATTGTGGTGATGTGATGCTTGATAATAGTATTTATTTTTCAGAGGTCGCTGAAAAAAAATCAGGTATTCTGAAACAATTGAATTTATCACCCGGAAAATTTATTCTTACAACTATTCATCGCGATAATAACACAGACAATCCTGAACGATTAAATGCAATTTTTTCCGCATTAAAAAATATTGCAGAAAGCCAAAATATCAATATTGTTTTACCTATTCATCCAAGAACATCCAAATTATTAAGAAATAATCTAAGAACAGGGCTTTATCAGGCAATCAAAAACAATCCGTTGATAAAAATTATTTCACCGGTTTCATTTCTTGATATGATTGTACTTGAAAAAAATACTGAAATGATTTTTACCGATTCGGGTGGAGTTCAAAAAGAAGCCTATTTTTTTCAGAAGCCCTGCATTATCATGCGTTCTGAAACCGAATGGAAAGAAATAGTTGAAAATAAAGCAGCTATTATTGCAGATGCAGATGAAACAAGGATATTAAACGCTTATGAACATTTCAAAAAATCCAATAAAATTTTATTCCCACCAATTTTCGGCAATGGAAAAGCATCTGAATTTATTTGTAAGGAAATAATACTCTTATGAAAATTTATTTTGTTTTTTTTTATTAACAGTTTTTACATTAAATTATCTTGATGCTCAGCCTTCTGTAGATGCAAAAAAAACTATAACGGGCAAGGTTATTGATAATAATGGCGAACCGCTTCCTTTTGTAAATATTTATGTTGAAGGTACTACTTTGGGTACCATGTCGAATTTTGAAGGCAACTTTAATATTAATGTTGATGATAACAGGCTTATAGTTTTAGTATTTCAATATGTTGGTTATAAAAAAGTGAAGTTCAATATTTCTTCCGGTGAAAACCCATCAGTACTTCAGGTAAAAATGGAACCCGAACAGATATTATTACAAGAGGTCATTATTTCGGCCAACATGGAAGACCCTGCTTACCAGATCATCCGCAAAGCAATTAAAAAACGAAAATATCATCTTAACCTTGTAAAGTCTTACTCGGCCAAGATGTATATGAAAAGCAATGTAACCTTAGATGAAATTCCGGAAAAATTTATTTTTTTCATTTGCAGATTTGAATATTTATTATAATTTTGCACTCCTTTAAAAAAATTAAAAACTAAAAAATTAAAAAATTATGAATCAGTATGAAACCGTTTTCATTTTAACTCCCGTTTTGTCTGAAGAGCAGATGAAGGAAGCGGTAAAAAAGTATCAGAAATTTCTGAAAGACAATGGCGCTGAAATAATCCTCGAGGATAACTGGGGATTACGCAAGCTTGCTTATCCTATCAAAAAAAGAACAACAGGCTTTTATTACATCTTTGAATATAAAACCGAAGGAAGTTTAATCTCTAAACTTGAAGTAGAGTTTAAACGCGATGAACGTATTTTGCGTTTTCTTACCGTTTTATTAGATAAACACGCTATTGCTTATAACGAAAAGAAACGTCAAAAGGCAAAAGAAGAAAAACAAAAAACAGAAGCTTAAAAACTATTTAAAAACTTAAAAAAATTAATAAAAATGGCACAAGCAAATTCAGAAATTAAATATTTAACTCCAATAGCAGTTGATACAAAAAGGAAAAAATATTGCCGTTTCAAAAAAAGCGGAATAAAATATATTGATTATAAAGACCCGAATTTTTTGATGAAATTTGTAAACGAGCAAGGTAAAATTTTACCACGCCGGATTACCGGAACATCAACAAAATATCAAAAAAAAGTTGCCCAGGCAGTTAAAAGAGCACGCCATTTGGCACTAATGCCTTACGTTGCAGATTTATTAAAATAAGGAGGTTGAACCATGAAAATAATATTAAAAAAAGATATACCAAATTTAGGTTATACAAACGACTTAATTAAGGTTAAGGACGGCTTTGCACGAAATTATTTAATTCCAAAAGGAATAGCAATTTTAGCTACAGAACCAAATAAAAAGATACGTGCAGAAGTTTTAAAGCAAAAATCCTATAAGGAAGAAAAAATAAGGAAAGAAGCCGAAACCCTGTCCAAAGCTATTGAAAATATTACAGTTAAAATCGGTGCCAAAGCCGGCACATCAGGTAAGATTTTCGGTTCGGTAAATGCTATTCAGATTGCTAATGCTATAAAAGACCAGTTCAAATTTGATATTGACAGAAAGAAAATTATTGTTGACGGCGAATCAATTAAAGAACTTGGAACTTACACGGCTAAAATCAATTTGCATAAAGAAATAATGGTAGATATTAAATTTGAAGTTTTTGCAGAGTAAGCAAATTAAATATATCAACTCCTTAAAATTAAACAAATTCAGGAAGCTTTTTCATGAGTTTGTTGCTGAAGGTGATAAGCTGGTTATTGAGCTTCTGAAAAGCAAATTTGAGATTTCGAATATTTATGCCATTGCCGAATGGATAGAACAGAATGAGCAATTACTGAAAAACAGTAAAGTTAATGTTACTCTGATAAGTAATAAAGAACTGAAAAGAATTAGTTCGTTATTTACACCCAATAATGTTCTATCAGTTGTAAAAATTCCAAAGCCGGAAATAATTCATGATAATATTTTTTCCGACTTGATTTTAATGCTTGACGAAATTCAGGATCCCGGAAATTTAGGAACTATTATCCGCATAGCCGACTGGTTTGGAATTAAACACATAATATGCTCTGAAAAATGCGTTGATATATATAATCCGAAAGTTGTACAAGCAACAATGGGTTCGATTTCAAGAGTTTCTGTTCTTTATAAGAATCCTGAAAAAGTATTAGCCGGAAAACCCAAACAAATTAAAGTTTATGGAACTTTACTCAAGGGTAAAAATATTTACAATAAAAATTTAAGTAAAAACGGAATTATCCTGATAGGAAATGAATCAAAAGGTATATCAGATAACTTATTACCTTTTATTACAGATAAAATTTCTATTCCCTCTTTCCCGAAAACAACTGGTAAAACTCAATATCCCGAATCACTGAATGCTTCAATTGCAACAGCAATTGTTTGCGCTGAATTCAGGAGGCAGTATTTATTTGGAAATAAATAGGAATTGATAGAAGTTAAATGACGCTGATTTACAAATATTTATATCCCGAATTCACATTCTTTTATTGCTGCAAACCAACAGGAATCCTTATACCAACCGTTGAAATAATACCACTCGGATTGAGTTCTTCCATTGCAGGTGTGATAAGAAAATTATATCTCATATCAAAAGTAAGGACTGTTTTTCTCTTTAAATCAATATGTAAACATCCAATAGCATGATAACCATAAGTAAACGAATAATGAACCGTTTTTAAAGTCTGATTTTTATCAGCTTTGCCAAGCAGGCTAAATCCTCCGCCAATATAGGGATGAACTTTTGATTCAGGGTTTGTAAGTTCATACAGCATACTTACAAACAATGGTACCATATAAAGATTATGTTTCTTTGATTGGTATTTAAAAGAATTAAATGAAAAACCCGCAGAAACATTTAATGTTAAACGCGACATTTTCAGGCAATCATAACCGAATATTACCGTTGGTGCAACCACATAAAATTCTGTAGCAGCTTCATCAGTAAAGTCATATATTCCTATACGTGCTGTAAAATCTTGTGCTGAAAGCGATAATTGCACAAGCAAACACAACATAAGAATAATTTTATAAATCAAATTCTTCAACAACTTCATTAAAAATCCCTATGGTTTTTATGTTTATTCTTTCTTCTTCCTGATAGAAAGATACTTTAACAAAATGATAATAATCGCCGCCATATCCATGATGAAGTATGGCACCACCTCCGCCTGAAATGATATAAGTTAGTCCATCCTGCTCATATCTGTTGAAAATATGCTCGTGACCGGCAAAGACAGCTTTAACCTTGTTATTTCCCAGAAAAAGCTCATGAAGCTCTTCATTATTAATCAGAGGTACATCCTGGTATTTGCCCTGGGTGAAAACCGGGTGATGCATAAAAATAAAAACATTTTTAATATTTGATTCCTGTGCAATTGAATCAAGATTATTTGTTAACCAAAATAATTGCTCATTTACAATACTCCTTTCTTCCCCTCTGATTTCTGTATCAAGAATAATAAAATAAGCATCCTCACAACAGTAAGAATAATAAAAATATTCTCCCGGTATATTTGCTTGTTCATGAAGTATTTGTTCGGATACAGGGTCGTTTCCTTCGTGAGTGCCTCTTACAATAAACAAAGGCATTTTATCAGTAAGCGGTTTTGAATATCTCCAAAAATTCAACCATTCTGCTTCATTGCCTGGTCTCAGCATGATATCGCCTAAACTAACTGCAAACTTAGGTGCAGGCTCATATTGGGATATATACTTTACAAGTTTGCCATATATACCATAGCCCTGCCTGTGATCGCCGAAAACTACAAATGACCAGTCTTCATCTGATTTTTCAACTTTGTTTTTTGAGCAACTACAAAATAAATCCAATAAAAAAATCAGAATAATAATATTAATAAATATCCTAAATTTAACAGGCATATTGAAAATATTAGATAAAACAAATGTAGTAAAATAAATTTAATAAACTTAACAAGTTATAATTTATCGGCTAAATATTATTTTGAGGTGCTGGGAGTGTTTTTTAATCAAAGTGTATTTATTATACCTTTGAGCAACACTGCCCCGCTTACTATCGGCATCTCAATGAAAAAAGCAATCATTATTATTCAGAAATTTCTACTCCATACTTCTCTCCAAAATAAGGTAATCCATACGGACTAACTTCGTGTCGTAAGGTTTGTGAGGCGGTCGTCATATTTTTTTACTAAGGTTTAAATAAGGATGCAAATAAGGTTTTGGGAATATACAGCAATCCTATAACAGCATCTTATTCTATTAATAAAAACCTTATCTCCAAACCATTAACCTTAGTAAAAAAAATAATTATAAACACGGCCTAAAACCTTACGAAGTAATACAAGTCCGTATGGATTACCTTATTTTTTCCAGGTTTTGTTGATAATGTTGAATAAACAAGTCGTATTCTTCCGCAAAACTCATTGATAGCTTTTATTTTATTTCCAGCACATCAAAATAATATTTTGCCACTTTTAACTTTTATATTGCAGTTTACTGCGTTATACATATATTTGCAAAAAATTTAAAGATGTTTCTGAAAATTTTAATAATCACAGTAATTTTTATTGGAATTGCCTTTGCAGCTATCGCTATTAAAATGTTTGTAAAAAAAGGCGGTGAGTTTAAAAAACAATGCAGTACTGTTGACCCTGCTACCGGTAAAAAAATTGGCTGTACTTGCGGAGGAGAAGAAAAAGGTAATACCTGCCATAATGAAAGTGAAGAAGACAGAATAAAAATAGTTGATATTTCTGTCAATTGAGTGGTTATTCTGAATTATGGTGTTGGTTCAAATCCGTAGATTAACTGACGGGTTAATCCGTCAGTTGAGTAAGCCATGACTATCTTCAACTGTTTTAATCCATGACCTAAATTAAGCATTCTGTATTCTTTTTAACTATTCCACCAAAATCTCATTTATCCCATCAGTAGCATAAGTTTGCAAATCACCATTATCATCTGAATAAATAAAAAAAGCATCAAGATTTTTATTATCAGCTAAAAACTGAAGTGTTTTATCTAATCCCATTATCATAAAAGCTGTTGCATAAGCATCGGCAGTTGCTGCATCATCAGCTAAGACGGAGACGCTTAAAAGCGAATGTGTAACAGGATAACCGGTTTTCGGGTCAATTGTATGAGAATATCGTCTTCCATCCTTTTTATAATATTTTCTGTAACTTCCTGATGTAGCCAAAGCCTTATCAACTAATTGAACCTTTGACTGAATTTCATACTCACCACGTTTATCCTCAGTTGGTCTCTGAATTCCAACAATCCATGGTTGCTCATTTGGTTTGGTTCCTTGTCCTAAAACCTCGCCACCAATATCAATTAAATAATTCTTTATTCCCTTTGATCCAAGAAATTTTCCGATTAGATCAACAGAATAACCTTGCGCAATCGCATTAAAATCAAGTTTTATATTTTGATTATCCTTTTTTATTTTATTTCCTTCCAAACTTACCATTTCATGATTTATATAAGTCATAAGACTATCAATAATATTTTTATCCATTTTTATTTTTTCGGTAGAACCAAAGCCCCAGGCATTCACAAGTTGTCCTATTGTTATATCAAATGCACCATCTGTTCTTTGTGAAACTTCCTGCGAAATCTTAAAAATTGAGATAAAATGCTCATCCGGAATAATACTTGTATCATTATTATTAACTCTTGAAATTATAGAATTTGGTATCCAAAGCGAGACCGACATATCAAAGGCTTTCAGTAATGAATCAATTTCCTTTTGATAGTTTTTTCCATCCTTTTCGTAATAAGTAATGGCATAATAAGTTCCCTGAGCTTCACCTGTAAAATACACTTTTACAGTCCTTTGGAAAGTATCGCAGGATACAAATAAGAAAGCAAGAATTAATGAATGGATAAAAGGTTTAAATATTTTATAAAATTTGGTCAAGATTTTAAAAGTTAAGTGCCTAAAACCTGTAGCTAAGATTGAGAGAAAATTGAGCTGTACTGGATAATTTATAATCATAAGATGGGATATCAAGGTATTTTACACCTATACTTATATAACCCGAAATACTGAAATTTTTTATTGGACTGTAAATAATTCCATTATCAACAAGCACTTTAAAATAAAAAATATTGGAATGATATTCTCTGTGGTAATAATGTGGATAATATCCATACTCATAATAATCTTCTCTACCTATACCAACTCTAATATTCGGACCCATAAAATATTTCCATTTACCCTGTCCGGTAGGATAAATATTTATTCCAAAACCTGAATAGAATACATTCTTTATAGTTGAGGAATAAATATCACCATAACCAACAGATACAGGTATTTTAAAACCTGTTTTTCCGTTTTTTGATATTCTTTCATAAGAAAAAGTAAAATCACCGAAAATTAAATCAAACAAATGATATGTAAAAATATTCTTACCATAAATAGCATTCTCTAATTCAATATCACCATTAAATACATCCTCTCTGCCGTTTTGATAAACAATTTTTAATATCTGGTTTTTTCTCATTCTATATACCGGACCATTGGGATTATAAAAATCATTATAAACAACTTCCTTTGGGTTAACTTCAATCACTTTAGCAGAGATGCTTTTTCCGTCAATAACGTAAATAATATCCTGTGACAAAACAGTTTTACCGGTAAAAAAAAGCAAGAAAAATAAAATAAGAATTTTTATTAAATTCATACCTATAAAATTTATTTAAAATCCAGAAAATAATTATCCTCCAAAATCATCAAAGGCAATCATTTCATCAGGTACACCATAATCATCCAACATTTTTAATACTGCATCATTCATTAAAGGAGGACCGCATAAATAATATTCAATTTCTTCCGGTTCAGGATGTTTTTTTAAATAATTATCAATAATTACCTGATGGATAAATCCTGTATAACCTGTCCAGTTGTCTTCAGGTACAGGTTCGGATAATCCGATGTGAAATTTAAATTCAGGGTTTTCTTTTTCAATTTTTTTAAACTGGTCAATATAAAATAATTCACGTAATGACCTGCCTCCATACCAAAAGGTTGCTTTACGTTTTGAATGTTCGGTATTGAATAAATGAAAAATATGAGAACGCATTGGCGCCATGCCTGCACCACCGCCTATAAACATCATTTCTTTATCGGAATCTTTTATAAAGAATTCACCGTAAGGACCTGAAATTGTTACTTTATCGCCGGGTTTTCTTGAAAATATATAAGATGAACAAATACCAGGGTTAACTTTCATAAATCTTTTTTTCTTATTGTCAAACGGTGGTGTTGCAATACGGACGTTCAACATGATAATATTTTCTTCGGCAGGATGATTTGCCATTGAATATGCTCTGAAAATCGGTTCGGGATTCCTCATTTTCAAATCCCACATATTAAATTTATCCCAGTCTTCGCGATATTCTTCTCCGACCTCAATATCTTTAAAATCAACTTCACATTTTGGAACATCAATCTGAATATAACCCCCTGATTGGAAATCCATAATTTCGCCTTCAGGTAATTTAACAACAAACTCTTTAATAAAAGTTGCAACATTCCTGTTTGAGATAACTTCGCACTCCCATTTCTTAATACCAAAGATTTCTTTTGGAATACCAATTTTCATATCTTCTCTGACTTTTACCTGGCATCCTAATCGCCAGTTATTTAGTTGTTCCTTTCTTGTAAAAAAATCTTTTTCCGTTGGAAGTATGGTACCGCCACCTTCAAAAACCTGACATTTGCACATTCCGCAAGTTCCGACGCCACCGCAGGCAGAAGGCAGAAATATTTTTTGATCTGACAAGGTTGTAAGTATGGTAAATCCCGGATCAACCTCAAACTCCTTTTTTTCGTTGATGATAAGATTTACTTTCCCCTGGGGCATTAGTTTTTTCCGTGCATAAAGCAATAAAGCCACTAAAAGCATTATAATAACAAGGAAAACAACTATGCTAACTAATATGACTAATCCTACGCTAATGTTTAGTAATATCATTTCTGTAATTATTTAAATATTTTATTGATTCTTATTGATATATATTTTTTTCTATTTTCTATTTTCTAATTTCGTAAAACGTATAACATTCTATAGTTTTATTCCCAAAAAGCTCATAAAAGCAATACCCATCAAACCTGTAATAATAAAAGTTATGCCTAATCCCCTAAGAGGAGCAGGAACGTTTGAATAACGAATTTTTTCTCGAATGGCTGCAATTCCAACTATTGCCAGTAACCATCCCACACCTGATCCCAAACCGAATGAAGTTGCCTGCCAGATAGAGAGATATTCTCTTTCCTGCATAAATAATGAGCCTCCTAAAATTGCACAGTTTACAGCAATTAACGGAAGAAAAATCCCAAGTGAAAAATATAGTGCAGGTGTGAATTTTTCAACAACCATTTCAACTAACTGAACCATTGATGCAATAACAGCTATAAACATTATGTAGCTTAAAAAACTTAGATTAACTTCGTCAAATCCATCACCTAACCACGAAAGAGCACCTGCTGATAAAAGATAATCATTTATCAGGTAATTCACCGGAACCGTAATACCCAAAACAAAAATTACTGCAATACCCAAACCAACAGAGGTCTTGACAGTTTTGGAAACCGCCAGATATGAACACATGCCTAAAAAATAGGCAAATACCATATTATCAATAAAAATTGACTTAACGAATATGTTTACTATTTCTTGCATAATTTTTTTCTATTTTTTTTCTTTTAATAATAGTGATACTGGATTCTGGATACTTAATTCTATTTAAATATATCTTACTTTTCTTCAATCAAATCCTTATTCCTTGCCCTTTGAATCCAGATAATTATTCCAACGATTATAAGAGCCATAGGAGGCAAAATCATAAAACCATTGTTTTTATATCCTAAATCATATAATCCGAGTTTATCAAGAACGGGATATCCCCAAATTGTTCCGGAGCCAAGCAACTCCCTGAAAAATGCCACCACTATCAATATCCAGCCGTAACCGATAGCATTGCCCATTCCGTCTAAAAAAGCAGGCCATGGTTTGTTGCCCATGGCAAATGCCTCAAGCCTCCCCATAATAATACAGTTTGTGATAATCAATCCTACAAAAACTGATAATTGTTTGCTGATATCAAAAACAAATGCTTTTAAAAACTGGTCAACAAGTATTACAAGTGATGCAATTACAACTAATTGAACAATAATCCTTATACGTGGCGGAATACCATTTCTTAAAAGCGAAATTATTACATTGGATATTGTCAAAACAACTATCACCGATAATGCCATAACAAAAGCCGGTTCTAATTTGGCAGTAACAGCCAAAGCAGAACATATCCCTAAAACCTGTATTGTGATTGGATTATCCTTGTTTAACGGATTTAATAATAATTTCCTGTTCTTAAAGGAAAATAATGGTTCTCTTTCGTTTTTTTCAGAATTCATTTATTATTTTTGTTTTTTTATATAAGGTAAATAATTTTCTAAACAATCATTTAACATATCGCTAACGCTATTACTTGTAATAGTGCCACCAGAAATTGCATCAACACCATGTTTTCTGATATTTTCAGGTATTAAATCAATACCACCTTTAACAACTTTAATTGATGTAAAATCTCCTTTATCATTAAAAATTTGCTTTCCGACAAATTGCTGCTGAAAAGCTTTTGTGTCAATTTCAGCACCTAATCCGGGGGTTTCTCCTTTATGAGCAAAAGTTACTCCAACAACTTTATTATAATCATCACTTAGTGCAAAATATCCCCAAATCGGACCCCATAAGCCTTTTCCATATAAAGGAATGATGTATATTTTTTTCCCATCCTTTTCACAAACCAATAATGGAAAAAAATAATTTAATTTCTTAGATTTATTATAAAGTTCTTTTTTTAGATCAATATCAAAAGCACGAATATCACCCTTAGTAAAACTACCATTTTCATAATTGCTAACAATCTCGCCTGAAGCATCAATCACAATTTCTTCTTTGATATATTTATCATATAATTTTATTGCATTATCAGCAGTTGATTCAATGTTTGCAGAAGAAAGGATACCCCTCATTTTTTCAACTGCGATATTTCTATCCTGAAATGGCTTCAACAGCATTGCAGCTGTAGATAGGATTGCAGCTACAATAATTACCATAATTGAAGAGTAAATGAATATGTATTTGTTGCTGTACATAATATATTTTGTTTAATAAATTAGGACATTATAGACACAATAATTAAATATTAATTAACTTCTTAGCTCTTTTCAATCGTTTCTTAATATTTGCTTCAATTACATAATGATCAATCAACGGAGCAAACACATTCATAAATAAAATTGCAAGCATCATACCTTCGGGATATGCCGGATTTACCACCCTGATAAGAACCGCCAACAAACCTATAAAGAAACCATATATAAACTTTCCCTTATTTGTTTGTGAGGCAGTAACAGGGTCGGTTGCCATAAATATAGCACCAAAAGCAAAACCACCCATAATTAAATGTTCCCATGCAGGAATCTGCATATATTCATTTACTGCACACAAATTAAATATCCATCCCATCACCAAACCGCCTGTAATCACCGAAAACATAATCCTCCAACTACCGACACCTGTATAAAGTAAAATAAAAGCACCTATTAATATTGCTATAACAGAAGTCTCACCGATTGAACCCGGAATATTTCCGATGATCATTTCCAGAGGACTCGGAATTTTATCAATATTCCCAACCAGTGCATCACCTAAAGGGGTAGCGCCTGAAAAAGCATCGGCTTTTTCGGCAATCCAGACTTTATCACCTGACATATTTGACGGGTATGCAAAAAACAGGAAAGCCCTTGCTGTTAGTGCAGGGTTAAGGATATTCATTCCCGTACCTCCGAAAACTTCTTTGCCAATTATAACTGCAAAGGCAGTTGCAACCGCAACCATCCAAAGGGGAGTTTCCGGTGGAAGTATCAATGGGATAATCATTCCGGTTACTAAAAAACCTTCATTTACTTCATGCCCCCGCATCTGGGCAAAAGCAAACTCAATGCCTAAACCAACCACATAACAAACAACTATAATAGGAAAGACCTTTAAAAAGCCGAACCAAAATGTTGCCCAAAAGTCAGCCTGCTCACCAAGAGATAAAAAATGTTGATAACCAACATTCCACATTCCAAACAGTAAAGCAGGTACCAGGGCAATAACAACAACACTCATTGTACGTTTCATATCTATGTTATCTCTGATATGGCTGCCTTTAGAAGTTACTTTGTCAGACACAAATAAAAAGGATTCAAATGCTTCAAAAGTGGAACCGAAAATTCCAAATTTCTCACCTTTTTCAAACTGCGGTTTTATTTTATCAAGAAAGTTTCTTAATGCTTTCATTAATGTAATTTAAGGTTTAATATTAAGAGTCTTATTTCTATTATTATAACATCTAACTCATCTCTTTTCTCATCAAATCCAGTCCTTTTCTGATGATTGATTGTATTTCGATTTTTGATGTACTGATAAATTCGCATAAAGCAAAATCTTCTTCATCAACTTCGTAAATTCCGAGATTTTCCATCAGGTCAATATCTTCAATCAAAACAGCTTTAATTAACTGCATTGGATAAATATTCATGGGGAACACTTTTTCAAACTGACCTGTCATAACAAATGCCCGTACTCCACCATTTATATTTGTATCTATTCTGAATTTTTTGTTTGGTGTCATCCATGAGCAGAACGAGCGGTAAAAGCTGAATTTATTACAGTTGGGTAATCCCCATCCGAGAAATTCGTAATGATCACCTTCGGGTATTACTGTTACTTGCGAATCATAAAACCCAACAAATCCCGTACTTTCAATTTTACTTCCTGTTAAAACATTTCCGCTGATAAATCTCTTTTTTATATCAGTAACATTATCTTCAATCATACCTTCTATTGATGCTCCGATATGGGTTTTATAATATTTTGTTTTTAATATTTCAGAGCCGGTTAAAGCTACCATCCTGCTTGCATCAAATTTTCCTTCAATAAACAATCTTCCGATCGTTAAAACATCCTGTGGATACAAATACCAAATAATATCACCTTTGTTTATCGGGTCAATATTTTGAATCTGAACACTAATATTTCCGGCAGGATGCGGTCCGGTGAACTCATTTATCTGAACATTTTTTGATTTGGAAAAAACTCTTGAGCTGGGATTATCGGCTTTTAAATTTAAATGCACTTTTCCGGATGTTAATTTTGCAATGGCATCCAGACCTGTTTGAAAAATTTCTCCCTGCCCGTGAACAATCAAATCATTATCAGGTGCTAAAGGGCTTGTATCAAAAGCTGAAATAAAAATTGCCTTAGGATTATCAGCAGGGTCAGCAATAACAGAATACGGGCGCTGGCGAATTAGCGGCCAAACACCGCTTTTTAACATATTTTCAATTATTAACTCTCTTGTAAGATCATTGGGATTTGCTTTTTCAAAATCAATATAAGAAATATCCGGGTCAGCATTAATAATTATTTCAAGCAATACTCTTTTTGCTCCTCTTCTTATTTCTGATATCTTTCCGCTTACCGGTGATGTAAAAACAATATTATCCCTGTATTTATCAAAAAAAACAGGTGATCCGGCTTTCACCTCGTCACCTTCTTTAATTAGTAATTTTGGGAATACTCCAATAAAATCCGTTGGTTTTAAAGCATATCTGTTTGTTTCCAACTCTTTTATTGTTTTTTCTGCTTCTCCTATAAGCCTGATGTCAAAGCCTTTTCTGATTTTTGTAATTGTGGGCATAAATTTTTATTCGTTTTACAAAGAAAAATGCAATTTTACAAAATTAATTTCAACATTTAAGAAAATTCTTAGGAAAATTATTTTTTAGAATCGAATTTTACCAACACAAGTATTTACAATCAACATTAAACAGTGCTATTCAATGTTAAAATTATAAAGTTATTAACAATATGTTTAAAACTGAATAGCACTGGTATTTAAAATCAAATTTGGAAAGCTTATATTTTTACTTACTTTTGTAGGCAATTTTCAAAAAAAATAAATTAAAAATAATTATTAACTAAAAATCAAAATTATGTTAAAACAACATCCCAGAGGACTTTTTGTAGCATTTTTTGCTAACATGGGTGAGCGATTTGGCTTTTATACAATGATTGCCATATTCGTATTATTTTTGCAGGCAAAATATGGCTACTCGGCCGCAGAAGCAAGTCAGATATATGGAACATTCCTTGCCTTTGTTTACTTTCTTCCTTTGCTTGGAGGTTTTATGGCTGATAAATTCCTCGGCTATGGAAAAACCATCGGTATTGGTTTAGTAGTTATGTTTATCGGCTATTTTCTTTTAGCAATCCCAACAACTATGAATTCAGGTTTCGGACTTGTAGTAACAGCATTAGCAGTTATTTGCCTCGGTACCGGTTTTTTTAAAGGTAATCTCCAGGCATTGGTAGGGAATCTTTACGACAATCCGAAATACAGTAAAAATCGAGATGTTGCGTTTAATATTTTTTATATGGGAATAAACATTGGTGCTATGTTTGCTCCATCAACAGCCGAAGCTATTAATAACTGGATACTAAAAACCCATAATTTTGTTTACGATAACAGAATACCTGCTCTTGCACATAAATATGTGGATGGGACTTTAAATAATATATCGGAATATTTAACTATTGCCCAAGTTCAGGATCCTGCTGTTACTACACAAACCCTCGGCACATTTACTACAGACTATATTAATGCTTTAAGTCAATCATATCATTATGGATTTGGTGTTGCATGTATCAGCTTGATTGCTTCAATGATTATTTTCTGGGGATTCAAGAAATATTACAAATCTGCCGACCTTACTGAAAAGCAAAAAGCTGCCAGTGATGATCATAAAAATCAGATAATTAAGCTTACTCCTAAACAAACAAAAGACAGATTAATTGCATTAGGACTTATTTTCTTTATTGTGATTTTCTTCTGGATGTCATTCCACCAGAACGGATTATGTATGACTTTCTTTGCAAGGGACTATACTATTAGTCATGTTGGAAAGGTAACAAATCTCTTATTTAACCTCAACGGACTTTTACCGATTTTCCTTTCAATTGTCGGATTATATTTCTTCATTAGAAAGAAAAGTGAAGGTAAAACCCGTATTATAGGCGCTTGTGCCTTTTTAGGTTTTGCATTACTTGCATACTGGAGTTACACAACATACGATGCTGTTAATCCTATTTCACCGCAGATATTCCAGCATTTTAACCCGTTCTTTATTGTAGCTCTAACTCCGTTAATTATCGGTTTTTTTATATGGTTGGCTAAAAAAGGTAAAGAGCCGTCATCACCCAAGAAAATTGGCATAGGAATGCTTATTACAGCACTTGGTTTTGTTGTTTTAGTTGTAGGTTCGTTGAGCTTATTAGGAGTTAGCCCAAAAGAAATTAGTGGCGAGGTAGCACCTACAGACAGATTAATTTCACCTTACTGGTTAATAAGCACTTATTTTATTTTAACCGTTGCAGAATTATTCTTAAGTCCGATGGGTATTTCTTTTGTTTCAAAAGTATCGCCTCCTCAGTACAAAGGTTTAATGCAGGGTGGATGGTTAGCGGCGACAGCGATTGGTAACTACCTGATCATTGTCCCCGGATCTTTATGGGATAGAGTTCCTTTATGGACAGTATGGTTGTTGCTGGTAATACTCTGTGTTCTGTCAGCAATATTTGTTTTTTCAATTTTAAAACGATTGGAAAGAGCAACTACTTCGTAATAAAAGTATAATCTAAAAATATTGCTTTTAAATCTGATTAGCTGGTAAGCGGTTTGAAATCGCTAACCAGCTAATTTTATTTTAAGTTGCTTAACGGTTTATTGTGGATCAACATCAAGCAAAATCCTAACTGATTTAAAATCTTTGTTTTTATAAAACACTTCAACACGTTTTAATATTTCGGATTTCACTGATGAAATTGAGACTTCCTTTTCAATTTTAATAAGAACGGTTTTTATAAAAAGATTTTTAATTCTTGAAACCATAGGGTATTCGGGACCTAAAACTCTTTTCCCGAGTTTTTCCCTCAGAAGAGCTGCAAATTCACTTGCTGCTTTATTTAAAACATTATAATCTTTATGCTTTAATTTTATCTGGATCAATTTTGTAAAAGGAGGGTATTTGAAATTACGTCTTTCAATAAGTTGACTGTTAAACATTGAAACATAATCATTATCAATAACAAAACGTATTACCGGATGAGAAGGATTATATGTTTGAATTATAACCTTACCTCTTTTTTTCTTTCTGCCAGCCCTTCCGCTTACCTGAGCCATTAACTGGAAACTCCTTTCAAACGATCTGAAATCAGGGAAATTAATCATATTATCTGCATTCAGGATTCCTACAACGCTTACATTATCAAAATCAAGCCCTTTGGTTACCATTTGTGTTCCAACCAAAACATCAATTTTTCTATCTTCAAAATCATTGATAATTCTTTGATATGCAAATTTTGAACGGGTTGTATCAAGATCCATCCTAGCGATTCTAATTTCAGGAAAAATTATTGAAAGTTCTTCTTCAACTTTTTCAGTACCAAAGCCCCTCATCAAAATTTTAGTGCTTCCGCAAGAAGGACATTTTTCAGGTATTCGTGTGGAATACCCGCAATAATGACAACGTAGCTGATTGTTTTGTTTATGATATATCAAAGTAACATCACAGTTTTTGCATTCAGGCATCCAGTTACATGCTTCACATTCCAGCCGTAATGAGAAACCCCGCCTGTTTTGAAATAATATAATTTGTTCTTTATTTTTCAAAGCTTCCTCAACATGATTGAGTAAAAATGAAGAAAAATGCGATCGCATGGTTTTTCTTCTGGTTTCCTGTTTTATGTCGGCAATTAATATTTCCGGCATCTGAATTCCGCCAAAACGTTGTTTAAGGTCCACCAACTCATATTTTTTTATGGTAGCATTATAATAACTTTCAACAGAAGGAGTTGCCGAGCCGAGAACAGTTTTTGCCTTGTGCATACCTGCCAGATAAATTGCCGAATCGCGGGCATTATAACGCGGTGCCGGGTCAAACTGTTTGTAAGATGTATCATGCTCTTCATCAACAATCACTAAATCCAAATTATTAAAAGGTAAAAACATTGCCGAACGCGGTCCTAAAATAATGCGATAACTTGATTTATCCACTTTGTTTGGGGAATCAGAGTTTAATACATTATTCCAAATTTCTACTCTTTCATGTTTATTATATTTTGAATGATAAACCCCTATCTTGTTTCCGAAATATTTTCGTAAACGGTTGATTATTTGGGTTGT
>JAUWKH010000290.1 GCA_030614305.1 Bacteroidota bacterium | reverse complement strand
TAGTTTTATTTTGGGCGATATTAACTTAGCTTACCCGAGAAGAATTATTGAAAGCATTATTGACTTTATTGAAAATCTTAACGAAGTTATCCCGGGAATTTCAAACACTGATAATCTGGTTTATGCCCCTGAAATAAAATTTTATTCCAATACATTAAATAATAATAAATTTAAAAATCTGAAATTTATCGGAGATTGCTCTGGTTATACACGGTCAATTATTTATGCTACCGCTCACGGGTATTTGATGGCGGATGAATTACTTTAACTGTTTTTATACAAAAAAGACTTTTTAGACCGAACTTAAATTTTAAATACTAACACAATTATGACAAAAAAATTAAAAATTAAAACTACTCTGATTATAATGATAGTCGGGTTTTTATTGGTTTCAACTTCTGTTGAAGCTAAAAAGAAAAAAGATAAAATTGAAAAAGATACAATCAAATCAGGTATTGTTAGCGGGTTAAAATTCAGAAGCATAGGGCCTGCATTTGCTTCGGGCCGTATTGCAGATTTTGCTGTTAATCCCGACAATCCGAGCGAGTATTATGTGGCAGTGGCTTGCGGGAATATCTGGAAAACAAAAAATAGCGGAGTAACATGGGAGCCGGTTTTTGAAAATTACGGTGCGTATTCAATGGGTTGCCTTGCTATGGACCAGAATAATCATAATGTTATCTGGGCCGGAACAGGTGAAAATAATCATCAGCGGGCTTTAGGTTATGGCGATGGAATTTACAAAACAGAAGACGGTGGGAAAAGTTGGAAAAATATGGGTTTAAAAGAATCAAGGCAAATAGGAAAAATTCTTGTTGACCCACGCAATTCAAATGTTGTTTATGTTGCTGCAGAAGGCTCTGTTTGGGGACCGGGTGGCGATCGCGGATTATATAAAACTACAGATGGAGGCGAGAACTGGGAGAAAGTTCTTGAGATCAGCGAAAATACCGGAATCAATTCAATGGTTATGGACCCGCATAACCCTGATGTTATTTATGCCTCTTCCGAACAAAGAAGAAGACATGTTCATACAAAAATTGGTGGCGGTCCTGAAACTGCAATTTACAAAACTTCCGATGCAGGCAAAAACTGGAAAAAATTAAAATCAGGTTTGCCGTCTGCTGATATGGGGGGGATTGGATTAGATGTTTCTCCGGTAAATCCCGATGTTGTATATGCAATTATTGAAGCTGCTGAAGACAAAGGGGGCTTTTTTAGGTCAACCGACAGGGGAGCTTCATGGAAAAAAATGAGTAGTCATCATAGCAGTGGACAATATTATAATGAAATTTATTGTGACCCGAAAGATGTTGATAAAATTTACTCGGTTGAAACAATTTCAAAATATACTGAAGACGGCGGGAAAACATGGAAAAATGTCGGTAATAACAAACGGCATGTTGATGATCATGCATTATGGATTGACCCTGATGATACAGAACACTTCCTGATTGGTGGTGATGGTGGTGTTTATGAAACCTTTGACCAGGGAAAAAATTATTTATTCAAATCAAATTTACCTGTAACACAGTTTTACCGTGTAGCAGTTGATGATTCTGAACCGTTTTACTGGGTTTACGGTGGAACACAGGATAATAGCAGTATGGGCGGACCTTCAAGAAACACAAGGTCTTCGGGCGTTATCAGTGATGACTGGATAATAACTCTGGGTGGGGACGGCTTCTGGCAGGCAATTGACCCTGAAAATCCTGATATTGTTTATTCAGAATATCAATATGGGAATATTTACAGATATGATAAAAAAAGCGGGGAATCAATAAACATCAAGCCGCAACCTCCAAAAGGAGAAAATACTTATAAATGGAACTGGAATACTCCGTTTATTCTCAGTCCGCATTCAAATACACGGCTTTACATGGCGGCAAATAAAGTTTTCAGAAGTGATGATCGCGGTAATACATGGAAAGTGATAAGTGATGATATAACTGCACAAATTGATCGTAATAAATGGCCTGTAATGGGAAGATACTGGGGCGTGGATGCTGTTGTTAAAGATGTTTCCACTTCCCTTTACGGAATGGCCGTTTCAATTTCAGAGTCTCCTATTCAGGAGGATTTGCTTTATGTTGGAACAGATGACGGCTTAATACAGGTAACTGAAGATGCCGGCGAGCATTGGCGCAAAATAGATAAATTTCCAGATGTGCCTGAATATACTTATGTGAGCGATATTTTTACTTCAAAATTTGATTCTGCTGTTGTTTTTGCTGCTTTTGATAACAGGAAAAGAGATGATTTCAAACCTTATCTTTTAAAAAGCAAAGACAGAGGAAAAACATGGGAATCCATTGCTGGCAACCTTCCTGAAAATGGCACTGTTCATACTATTGTGCAAGACCATGTTAATCCGGAGCTTTTATTTGCCGGAACTGAATTCGGGGTTTTCTTTAGTAATGACGGCGGAGAAACCTGGACACAGCTTAAATCGGGAATTCCCACAATAGCTATTCGTGATATGGCAATACAGGAAAGAGAAAACGACCTTGTACTTGCCACTTTCGGAAGAGGCTTTTATATTCTTGATGATTATTCTCCCTTGCGTGAATTAAATGAAAAAATTATTGATACAACTGCCTACATTTTTCCTGTTAAAGATGCCTTGATGTATATACAAAAAAGAGGAAAATATGCACAGGGTTCAACTTATTTTACAGCTAAAAATCCTGCTTTTGGTGCAACTTTTACATATTACCTGAAAGAAACACCAAAAACACTCAAGAAACAGCGAAAGGAAAAAGAAAAAGAATTGATAAAGGATAAAAAACCAATTCCGATTCCAACTATGGAAGAACTCAGAGCCGAAAAAAACGAAGTGAAACCATATCTGATATTTACGATTACTGATGAACAGGGAAATATCATCAGAAAACTTACAAAAAGTCCAAGTAAGGGTATTAGCAGGATTACTTGGAATTTGCGATATCCGGG
>JAUWKH010000001.1 GCA_030614305.1 Bacteroidota bacterium | reverse complement strand
GAAAATCCCGAATTAATATCAGAAGATGATATAATATCAGCTGTTAGAAAAGCAACCATTGAGATGAGGATTACACCTGTTATTTGCGGTTCCTCATTTAAAAATAAAGGTGTGCAGAGATTGATTGATGCAGTAGTAGCCTTTTTACCATCCCCTCTTGATGTCCCTCCTGTTACCGGAATAAATCCATATACAAATAAAGAAGAAATTAGAAAAGCCGACCCAAAAGAACCGTTCAGTTCGTTGGCATTTAAAATAACTACTGATCCTTATGTTGGAAGAGTAGCATTTTTCAGAGTTTATTCAGGTTCTCTGGATGCAGGTTCTTATGTGCTGAATGCAAATACCAATAAAAAAGAGCGCATTGCCCGTATCATGCAGATACATGCAAATAAACAAAAACCCATGAAAAAAATTGAAGCAGGTGATATTGGTGCTGCTATCGGTTTTAAACTAATTCGTACAGGCGATTCGCTTACAGATATCAAACATCCTTTAATACTTGGAAAAATTTCATTTCCTGAGCCGGTGATCAGTATGGCAATTGAGCCGAAGACCCAGGAGGAAGTTGATAAGCTGAGTATTGCATTAAATAAACTGGCTGAAGAAGACCCTACTTTTACTGTTAGAGTTGATGAAGAAACAGGGCAGACAATTATTAATGGTATGGGTGAATTGCACCTTGAAATAATAATTGACAGGTTAAAAAGGGAATTTTATGTTGATTGTAATCAGGGAATACCACAGGTGGCTTATAAAGAAGCAATTGTTGATACTGTTAAACATAGAGAAATATATAAAAAACAATCAGGAGGCAGAGGCAAATTTGCTGATATTATAGTGGAAGTTTCACCTACTGATGAAGGGATTAAGGGATTGCAATTTATAAATAAAGTTAAGGGTGGAAACATTCCAAAAGAATATATTCCGGCAATTGAAAAAGGATTTAGGTCTGCAATGATGAATGGAGCGTTAGTAGGGTTCCCGATGGATAATTTAAAAGTTATTTTGCTTGACGGATCATACCATAACGTTGATTCCGATTCATTATCATTTGAAATTGCCGCAAGTCTGGCATATAAAAAAGCATGTAAAAAAGCCAAACAGGTTTTACTTGAACCTATTATGAAAACCGAAATTATCACTCCGAATGAATATATAGGAGTAGTTACAAGCGATATAAATAAAAGAAGAGGACAGCTTGAAGATGTAGTTTCAAAAATAGGTACTCAGGTAATACATGCAAAAGTACCATTGGTAGAAATGTTCGGATATGTTACAGCCTTAAGAACAATTACATCAGGAAGGGCAACTTCAAACCTTGAATTTTCGCATTATGCCGAAGTGCCTCAGGGTATTACCGATGAGGTTTTATATAAGATTAAGGGGTATGTGGTGAATTGTTAAGATAAAAATATAGAAATTGTTTTTATTAATAAAAATAAAATAACATGAGTCAAAAAATTAGAATAAAGTTAAAATCATACGATCATAATTTGGTAGATAAATCTGCCGAAAAAATCGTAAAAACTGTAAAATCAACGGGTGCGGTTGTTAACGGACCAATACCATTACCAACGAATAAAAAAATATATACAGTTTTAAAAGCGACTTTTGTTAATAAAAAATCAAGAGAGCAATTTCAACTATGTTCATATAAAAGACTTTTAGATATTTACAGTACAACTACTAAAACTATTGATGCATTGATGAAACTGGAATTACCCAGTGGAGTTGAAGTAGAGATTAAAGTTTAGTTATATATATAAAATTATATATAAAATGTCAGGATTAATTGGAAAAAAAATAGGAATGACCAGCATTTTCAGCGATGATGGTAAAAATTTACCATGCACTGTTATTGAAGCTGGGCCATGTGTCGTAACACAGGTGCGAACAAAAGCCAATGATGGATATGATGCGATTCAGTTAGCTTATAATGAGAAAAGTGAAAAGCATGTTTCAAAAGCATTAAAGGGGCATTTTGCAAAAGCAGGAGTTACGCCCAAAAAAATTGTAAGGGAATTCAGCAGATTTGAAGCAGGGCACCAAAAGAAATATGGTGATGTTTTAACTGTGGATATATTTGTTGAGGGTGAATTTATTGATGTTGTCGGAACTTCAAAAGGAAAAGGTTTCCAGGGAGTTGTGAAACGGTATAATTTCAAAGGTGTTGGTGATGCCACACATGGTCAGCATAACAGATTGAGAGCGCCTGGTTCGATAGGAGCATCATCTTATCCTTCACGGGTTTTTAAAGGTATGCGAATGGCCGGCAGAACCGGCGGTAATCGTGTAAAAGTGATAAACCTGAAGGTATTGAAAATTATTCCTGAGAAAAATTTGATAATTGTTAAGGGTGCAGTGCCCGGTCCGAAAAATTCATATTTAATTATTGAAAGATGGAGTTAGCAGTATATAAAATTACCGGAGATAAAACTACGAAAAAAGTAGAATTAAGCGATTCAATTTTTGCTATTGAACCTAATGATAATGCTATTTATTTGGATGTAAAACAAATTATGGCAAATAAAAGACAAGGTTCACATAGCACAAAAGAAAGAAATGCTGTATCCGGAAGCAGAAGAAAAATCAAAAGGCAAAAAGGAACAGGAACTGCTCGTGCCGGTGATATTAAATCACCAATATTCAGAGGTGGAGGCAGGGCTTTTGGTCCTCATCCGAGAGATTACAACTTTAAGCTTAATAAAAAACTTAAAAGAATAGCCCGTAAATCTGCTTTAACTTATAAAGCAAAAGATAATAATATTTTTATTCTTGAAGATTTTGATTTTGATTCTCCTAAAACTAAAAATTATATTGAGTTCTTAAATAGCTTTAATCTTGCAGACTCAAAAACATTATTAATTCTTAAGGAAACAAAAGAAAATATATACTTATCATCACGGAACGTAAAAAAAACTAAAATTGCAAAAGCATCAAGTATAAATACTTATGATATATTAAATGCAAACAGCTTATTGATTTCTGAAAGTTCTTTAAAAGAAATTGAGGAATTATTCGCATAATAATATAAATAATAAATATAAAAACAATGAGTATTATAATAAAGCCGGTGATAACAGAAAAAATGACAAGTTTGGGCGAGAAATTAAACAGATTTGGTTTTATTGTTCAAAAAACCGCAAATAAACTTCAAATCAAAGAAGCAGTAGAAGAAATTTATGGAGTTGAAGTTAAATCTGTGAACACGATGAATTATTCAGGCAAAACCAAATCGCGTTCTACAAAAGCCGGGCTTATTACCGGAAAATCCAAATCATATAAAAAAGCTATAGTTACATTAGCTGAAGGTGAAACAATTGATTTTTACAGCAATATTTAAAAGATGGCTTTAAAGAAATACAAACCGACAACACCCAGTCAACGCTTTAAAATAATAAGCGCATTTGACGATATTACAACTATGAAACCGGAGAAATCATTATTAGCTCCGAAGAAAAAATCAGGTGGAAGGAATAGTGAAGGAAAAATGACCATGAGATACATGGGTGGTGGTCATAAACAAAAGTACAGGATAATTGATTTTAAAAGAGAGAAAGAAGGTATTCCTGCAATAGTAAAAACAATAGAATATGATCCGAACAGAACATCGCGGATAGCATTATTGTTTTATACTGATGGGGAAAAAAGATATATTGTTGCTCCTCACGGATTAGAAGTGGGACAGCAGATAGTATCAGGTAAAGGAGTTTCTCCTGATATTGGAAACACAATGTATTTAAGCGAAATCCCGTTCGGAACGATTATTCATAATATTGAACTAAAACCCGGAGCAGGAGCCAAGATAGCAAGAAGTGCAGGTTCACACGCACAATTGATGTCAAGGGATGGAAAATTTGCAATTATAAAACTGCCTTCAGGTGAAACAAGGATGATTCTTCAAACTTGTAGAGCTACTGTCGGCATGGTATCAAATTTAGACCATAGCCTTGAGCGTTCAGGGAAAGCCGGAAGAAGCAGATGGCTTGGAAGGCGACCCAGAACAAGAGGTGTGGCAATGAACCCTGTTGATCATCCAATGGGTGGGGGCGAAGGCAAAGCATCCGGAGGTCACCCGCGTTCAAGAAAAGGATTGCCGGCTAAAGGATTTAAAACAAGATCAAAGAAAAAGTATTCAGATAAATATATTATTGAAAAAAGAAAGAAATAATCAAAATTAAAATTTGTTAATATGAGTCGTTCTCTAAAAAAAGGTCCTTTTATAAATTATAAACTTGAGAAAAAAGTTATTGAAACCGGTGGAAGTAAGAAGAAAACTGTTATTAAAACATGGTCAAGAGCATCAATGATTTCTCCTGATTTTGTTGGACAAACTATTGCTGTTCATAATGGAAATAAATTTATACCTGTTTATATAACCGAGAATATGGTTGGTCATAAATTGGGCGAGTTTGCTCCTACAAGGATATTCAGGGGTCATGCAGGGAGAAAAAAGGATAAAGGAAGAAAATAATTTTAATTTTTAAAATTTTTAAAAAATGGGAGTAAGAAAACATATAAGAGCAGAACAATTAAATGAAGCAAGGAAAAATAAATTCTTTGCCAGACTGAATAATTGTCCTACTTCACCCAGAAAAATGAGATTAGTAGCTGATTTGATTAAAGGGATGAATGTTGAAAAAGCATTACATGTATTAAAAAAATCACCTAAAGAAGCTTCAAACAGGTTGCACAAACTTCTGCTTTCGGCAATAGCAAACTGGCAGGCTAAAAACGAGGGTGTTAGAATTGAGGACAGCAACTTATATATTAAGGAAATAGCTGTTGACAGTGCAAGGCAGTTGAAAAGGATCAGACCTGCACCCCAGGGACGAGCCCACAGAATTAGAAAACGTTCTAATCACGTTACTATAATCCTTGATAGCAGAGATAAAATAATTAATGAAGAAAATAATTTAAAAGAAATTAAAAAATAATTAATAATAACTTAATGGGACAAAAAACAAATCCAATAGGCTTAAGATTGGGAATCATAAAAGGATGGGATTCTATTTGGTACGGTGGTAAAAATTTTGAACCTAAACTTATTGAAGACGATAAAATAAGAAAATACCTTCATGCCCGTTTGGAAAAAGCAGGTATTTCAAAAATTATTATTGAACGTACACTTAAACTTGTTACTGTAAACATTTTTACTGCTCGTCCCGGAATAATAATCGGAAAAGGCGGACAGGAAGTTGATAGATTAAAAGAGGAGTTGAAAAAGATAACAAAAAAAGAAATTCAAATTAATATTTCTGAGATTAAGCGACCTGAACTAGATGCAGTAATTGTTGCAAATACTATTGCAAAACAAATTGAGGGAAGAATTTCATACCGCAGGGCAATAAAAACTGCTATAGCTTCAACAATGAGAATAGGAGCAGAAGGAATCAAAGTTTTGATTTCAGGCAGGTTAGGAGGAGCAGAAATGGCACGTAGCGAAATGTATAAAGAAGGAAGAACACCACTTCATACTTTAAGAGCTGATATTGATTATACCCTAACTGAAGCTCATACAACTTATGGAAGGATTGGAATAAAAGTGTGGATTTGTAAAGGTGAAATATACGGAAAACCCGAGTTGGTGCCAACTATCGGTATAGGCTCAAAATCAAAACAATCAGGTCCAAGGGGCAAAGCACCTCATAAAAGAAGATAAAAAAAACATTAATATTTTAAAATAGTAATAATGTTACAGCCAAAGAAAACAAGATATAGAAGAATGCAAAAAGGCAAAATGAAGGGTAATTCCCAAAGAGGGAATCAACTTGCATTTGGGTCGTTTGGTATTAAAGCATTAGAAGAAACATGGATAACCGGAAGGCAAATTGAAGCAGCACGTCAGGCCGTTACACGTTATATGAAACGTGAAGGACAGATATGGATAAGAATATTTCCTGATAAACCCATCACTAAAAAACCTGCTGAGGTTCGTATGGGTAAAGGTAAAGGTGCTCCCGAATATTTTGTCGCAAGGGTTACTCCCGGAAGAATTTTGTTTGAAGCCGAAGGCGTTCCTCTTAAAATAGCTAAAGAAGCATTAAGATTAGCTGCTCAAAAGCTTCCTATAACTACAAAATTTATTATAAGAAGAGATTATGTTGAATATTCAAAATAATTAAAATGGAACAAGAAGTAATTTTAGAAATGAGTACTGTTGAACTTCTGGAAAGGTTAGAAGAAGAAAGAAAACAACTAACTAAACTCATACTTAACCATGCAGTTTCTCCGTTGGAAAATCCGAATAAAATTAAAATATTCAGGAGAATGGTTGCAAGAATTGAAACAGAATTAAAAAAACGTAGTTTTGAGGAAAATCAAACTGAAAAAGTTCAGCAATAAAATAATTTATTAAGAACATGGAAAGAAACTTAAGAAAAGAAAGAACAGGAATAGTTGTGAGCAACAAGATGAACAAATCAATTGTTGTTGAGATAGGTAGAAAAGTTAAGCACCCTATCTACGGTAAGTTTGTGAAAAAAACATCAAGGTTCACGGCTCATGACGAAAAAGACGACTGTAATATTGGCGATACGGTGCGTATTATGGAAACCAGACCATTGAGCAAAAATAAATGCTGGAGATTAGTTGAAATAATTGAAAGAGCTAAATAATTATGATACAACAAGAATCAAGATTAGCAGTAGCTGACAATAGCGGAGCAAAAGAAGTTTTATGCATAAGAGTTCTTGGAGGAACAAAAAAAAGATATGCATCAATAGGAGACCAGATTATTGTTACGGTTAAAAATGCAATGCCTTCCGGAAATATAAAAAAAGGCACAGTATCAAAAGCTGTTGTTGTTAGAACAAGAAAAGAAATCAGAAGAAATGATGGTTCATACATTCGTTTTGATGATAATGCAGTTGTTATCTTAAATACTGCCGGCGAAATGATAGGTACCCGTATTTTTGGTCCCGTTGCCCGTGAATTAAGAGATAAACAATTTATGAAAATAGTTTCATTGGCACCTGAAGTGCTTTAATTATAATATTTATAAAAATCATGCGAACTAAGTTACATATAAAAAAAGGTGACACTGTGATGGTTATTGCCGGAAATTCCAAGGGACAGCAAGGTAGAGTGCTTAAAATTAATGCACCTGATAATAAAGCAATTGTTGAAGGAATCAATATGATTTCAAAACATACAAAACCAAATGCCGATAATCCTAAGGGTGGTATCTTAAAACGTGAATCGCCTATTCATCTTTCAAATCTGATGGTGATTGATTCATCTGGAAAACCAACAAGAATCGGAAGAAAATTGGATGAAAAACAAAACAAGTCTGTTCGTTATTCTAAAAAAACAGTGGAGGTAATAAAGTAATGAGCTATTCACCAAGATTAAAAGATAAATATTGCAAAGAAATAATACCTGCTTTAGTTAAGCAGTTCGGTTATAAAAGCAAAATGCAGGTTCCCATGCTTAAAAAGATTTCTTTAAACCAGGGCTTAGGTGCTGCAATAACCGACAAAAAACTGATTGATAGCGGAGTAGAAGAAATGACACTTATATCAGGACAGAAAGCTGTTCCAACACGGTCAAAAAGAGACATTTCTAACTTTAAATTAAGAAAAGGTATGCCAATTGGTGTCAGAGTTACTTTACGGGGTGAGAAAATGTATGAATTTTTAGACAGATTGGTAGCTGTTTCAATCCCGCGTATCAGGGATTTCAGAGGAATTAATGATAAAGGTTTTGATGGAAAAGGTAATTATACCTTAGGTATTCCCGAACAAATCATTTTTCCTGAAATTAATATAGATAAGGTTAGCAGGATTAATGGCATGGATGTTACTTTTGTAACTTCTGCCAATACTGATAAAGAAGCAATGGCATTATTTAAAGAATTTGGATTACCATTTAAAAATCAAAAAAAATAATATTCTATGGCTAAAGAGTCAATAAAAGCAAGAGAAATTAAAAGGCAAAAACTCGTTGAAAAATATGCCGACAAACGAGCTGCATTAAAAGCAGCCGGTGATTATATTGGTTTGCAGAAATTACCAAAAAACGCTTCACCTGTACGTTTACATAATAGATGTAAATTAACAGGACGTCCAAAAGGATATATGCGTCAGTTTGGAATTTCCCGTATCAATTTCAGAGAAATGGCTTTAAAAGGTTTAATACCTGGTATAAGAAAAGCCAGTTGGTAAATAATTAATAATAATTTAAAATAAATCAATAAAATAAAATGGTTACTGATCCAATTTCAGATTATTTAACAAGAGTCAGGAATGCAATAATGGCAAAACATCGTATTGTTGAAATTCCTGCATCAAATTTAAAAAAGGCGATAACAGAAATACTTTTTAAAAAGGGATATATATTGAATTATAAATTTGAAGATGATTCAAAACAGGGAATAATTAAAGTTGCTTTAAAATATCATCCTGTAACAAAATTATCTGCTATTTCAAAACTTGAAAGAGTTAGCAGACCCGGACTAAGAAAGTATGTAAATGCCGATAACCTTCCACGCGTATTAAATGGTTTGGGAGTTGCAGTAATGTCTACTTCAAAGGGTGTTATTACTGATAAAGAAGCCAGAAAATTAAAAGTTGGCGGTGAAGTTTTATGTAATATTAGTTAATAAAGAGGAGATTAATTAATGTCAAGAATAGGAAAATTACCGATTATAATTCCTGATGGTGTTCAGGTTACTGTTTCCGATAAAAATGTTGTAACAGTTAAAGGAAAGTTAGGTGAACTTCAGCAAGTTATAGATCCTGCTATTACAATTAAAATTAATGACGGAAATATTTTGTTTGAAAGACATACCGAACAAAAAAACCATAAATCAATGCATGGGCTTTACCGTGCATTAATTGCTAACATGGTTCACGGCGTTTCTGAAGGTTATAAAATTGTTCAGGAATTGGTTGGAGTTGGATATAAAGTGACAGCAACAGGACAGATACTTGAGCTTTCAGTGGGTTATTCTCATAATATTGCTTTTGAATTACCGGATGAAGTTAAAGTTGAAACAAAAACAGAAAGAGGTAAAAGCCCGACTATAACACTTACATCTCATGATAAACAACTTATAGGACAGGTGGCTGCAAAAATTCGCTCATTCAGAAAACCCGAACCATACAAAGGAAAAGGAATTAGGTTCCAGGGTGAAGAAATCAAGAAGAAAGCCGGTAAAGTTGCTTCTGAATAGAATTATTAAAAGAATGTTATATATTAAGATTTATATCAAGCTCAACCATTAATAACTAAATTAAGATGGCAATAAAAGATAAGAAAAAATACAGAAGATTCAAGATCAAGAAAAGGATCAGGAAAATTATTAACGGTACTCCTGAAAGACCACGATTAACTGTTTTCAGAAGCAATAAACAAATTTATGCTCAGTTGATTGACGATCTAGATGGTAAAACACTTGTTTCAGCTTCATCAGTTGCTGATAGTATTGCTGATAAAAAAATTACAAAAATTGAAAAGGCAAAATTGGTTGGACAGTTAATTGCTGAAAAAGCAAAAGAAGCCGGATTTGAATCTGTTGTTTTTGACAGAAATGGTTATTTATATCATGGTAGAGTTAAATTCTTAGCCGAAGCAGCTAGAGAAGGAGGTCTTAAATTTTAAAAAATTATGGCGAACGTAAATGTAAAAAGAGTAAAATCCAGCGAAATAGAATTTAAAGACAGGCTGGTTAGTATCCAAAGGGTTACTAAAGTTACAAAAGGAGGACGAACTTTTAGCTTCTCTGCAATTGTTGTTGTTGGAAATGAAAACGGTGTAGTTGGTTTCGGGCTTGGGAAAGCGAAAGAAGTAACCGCTGCAATTGCAAAAGGAATTGATGATGCTAAAAAAAATCTGATAAAAGTACCGGTTTTAAAAGGAACATTACCACATGAGCAATACGGCAAATATAGTGGTGCTTATGTATTTATTAAACCTGCTGCTCCCGGTACAGGTGTTATTGCAGGAGGTGCTATGCGTGCAGTTCTGGAAAGTGTTGGCGTTAAAGATGTTTTGGCAAAATCAAAAGGTTCGTCAAACCCTCACAGTGTTGTAAAAGCAACAATGAATGCACTTATGCAGTTAAGAGACCCTTATACTGTTGCACAGCTCAGAGGAGTTGATTTAAATACGGTTTTCAACGGTTAAAAAATTATAACGAATGAAGAAATTTAGAATAAAACAGGTCAGGAGCGGCATTGGAAGACCGGAAGACCAGAAAAGAACACTTCAGGCATTAGGTTTAAGAAGAATGCAACATTCTATAGAAGTTGAAGCTACTCCTCAAATTTTAGGAATGATTAACAAAGTAAAACATTTGCTTTTAATTGAAGAATTATAAATTAAAGATACAAGATGGATTTAAGTAATCTTAAACCGGTAAAAGGTTCAACGAAAAACAAAAGGCGTCTTGGACGCGGACAAGGCTCTGGTAAAGGTGGAACCTCTACAAAAGGGCATAAAGGAGCTCAGTCAAGATCGGGTTATAAAAGAAAAAGAGGTTTTGAAGGTGGTCAGATGCCATTGTTCAGAAGGGTTCCTAAATTCGGTTTTAAAAATATTAACCGTAAGGAATACAGAGGTGTTAATATTGATACATTGCAAAAACTGGCTGATGAGAAAAAAATTACCATGATTAATATTGAGGTGTTAATTGAAAATGGTTTAGCGTCAAAAAACGACTTAATAAAAATTTTAGGCAGAGGCGAATTAAAATCAAAATTAGAAGTAACGGCCCACTCCTTTTCAGCATCAGCAATTAGTGCTATTGAAGCTCAGGATGGAACCGTAAATAAAATTTAAATTTGAATGAAAAAGTTAATCGAGACAATAAGAAATATTTATAAGATTGAAGATCTCAGAAAAAGAATTTTATACACTCTGGGAATTATTTTAATCTATAGGTTGGGCTCAAAAGTGGTATTACCGGGTGTTGATCCCGATATGCTGGCAAATCTTCAAAGTCAGGCAAGCACGGGTTTGCTTGGTTTGTTGAATATGTTTTCAGGTGGAGCTTTTTCAAATGCATCAATTTTTGCACTTGGGATCATGCCTTATATTTCAGCTTCTATTGTAGTCCAATTGTTGGGTATGGCTATTCCATATTTCCAAAAATTGCAAAAAGAAGGTGAAAGCGGACGAAAAAAGATCAATCAAATAACTCGTTATTTAACAATATTAATTACTGCTGCACAAGCTCCTGCGTATATTGGAACTCAATTAGTTTCATCATTGCCGCCCGAGGCAATAACTCCTTTTGACCCCGGTATAACAACTCCTTCCACATTTTTCTGGGTGTCAACAGTTATAATCTTAATTGCAGGTACTATGTTTATTATGTGGCTTGGGGAAAGAATAACCGATAACGGAATAGGAAATGGTATCTCGTTGATAATCATGATAGGTATTATTGCCCGGCTGCCGTTTGCATTATTTGGTGAATTTATTTCAAAAATGGAAGAGAAAGGAGGCGGGTTGGTATATTTTGTTGTTGAAATTGCCATATTGGTGTTTGTGATTTTGATAACTATTTTGCTGGTTCAGGGAACCAGGCGAATACCCGTGCAATACGCCAAACGAATTATCGGAAACCGCCAGTACGGTGGTGTTCGCCAGTATATACCGTTGAAAGTGAATGCAGCAGGTGTTATGCCGATTATTTTTGCACAGGCAATTATGTTTCTGCCCTTGACATTAGCAGGCTTTTCCGATTCAGAAGCTTTATCAGGTGTAGCATCAGCATTTACAAATATTAACGGATTCTGGTATAATTTTACCTTCTTTGTAATGATCGTATTATTTACTTATTTCTATACTGCTATTACTGTTAATCCAAACCAAATGGCAGAAGACATGAAAAAGAACGGAGGATTTATACCGGGTGTGAAACCGGGCAGGCGAACAGCGGAATTTATTGATACTGTTATGTCCAGAATTACTCTTCCCGGTTCAATGTTTTTAGGATTTGTTGCAATAATGCCCGCACTTGTAAGTAAGATTGGCGTAACTACTTCGTTTGCACAATTTTATGGTGGCACATCACTATTAATTCTTGTAGGTGTTGTTCTGGATACCTTACAACAAATAGAAAGCCATTTGTTAATGCGTCATTATGATGGATTAACAAAATCGGGTAGGATAAAAGGCAGGTCATCAATGTCTATGGGATAATAAATATTGGGATGATATATTATAAAACAGAGGAGGAAATAGAGTTACTAAGAGAAAGTTCTTTACTTGTTGGAAAAACATTAGCCGAGGTTGCTAAACATATTAAACCCGATGTTAAAACAATAGATCTGGATAAAATTGCTGAAGAATTTATCAGGGATAACGGAGCAGTTCCGGGATTTAAAGGTTACAAAGGATTCCCGAAAACTCTTTGCATGTCAATTAATGAACAGGTTGTACACGGGATTCCCTGTGAAAGGATTATAAAAAACGGTGATATTGTTTCAATTGATTGTGGTGTTAAGAAAAATGGTTTTTATGGCGATTCAGCTTATACTTTCGCGGTTGGTAATGTAAAGGAAGAAATACTTTTACTGATGAAAAGAACAAAAGAATCGTTGTATAAAGGAATTGAGGTTGCAGTTGCAGGAAAAAGAGTAGGGGATATCGGGTTTGCAATACAAAATTATGTTGAAGGATTTGGTTATTCGGTTGTTCGCGATTTAGTTGGTCACGGCTTGGGGAAAAACCTTCATGAGAAACCGGAAATTCCAAATTACGGAAGAAGAGGCTCAGGTACAAAATTAAAAGAAGGTATGGTGATAGCAATTGAACCGATGATAAATCTCGGTACAAAAAATGTTGTTCAGGAAAATGATGGCTGGACAATAAGAACTGCCGACAGACTACCATCTGCACATTATGAACATGATATCGCAATAAAAAAAGGAAAGGCAGATATTTTATCAACATTTGAGTTTATTGAACAGGTATTAAACAATTAAAAATATTAACTATTCAAAAATGGCAAAACAAACATCAATTGAACAAGATGGAACAGTAATTGAATCATTGGGTAATGCTATGTTTCGTGTTGAATTGGAAAATGGTCACATGATTACTGCTCATATATCAGGAAAGATGAGAATGCATTATATTAAAATTTTGCCAGGTGATAAAGTTAAACTTGAAATGTCGCCCTATGATTTAACAAAAGGAAGAATTACATTTAGATATAAATAATTTTTAAGATATATAAAATGAAAGTTAGAGCATCTGTTAAAAAAAGAACTACTGAGTGTAAGATCGTTCGTAGAAAGGGAAGATTATATATTATTAACAAAAAGAATCCTAAGTATAAACAACGACAAGGATAAACTGAGTAATTATGGATTACGAATAAAAAATTAAAATCAAAAATCAATAAAATATGGCTCGTATAGCAGGTATAGATATACCAAAAAACAAAAGAGGTGAGATAGGATTAACATATATTTTTGGAATAGGCAGAAGTATTGCACAGAAAATCTTAACTGAAGCCGGAGTTGATTGGAGTAAAAAAGTTCGAGATTGGACTGATGATGAACAGAATAAAATCCGTGCAGTTATCAATGATAATTTTAAGGTTGAAGGAATGCTTCGTTCGGAAGTTCAGATGAACATAAAGCGGTTAATGGATATTGGTTCATATAGAGGGATACGTCATCGTATAGGATTACCGCTTAGGGGACAAAACACAAAGAATAATGCTAGAACCCGTAAAGGCAGAAAAAAAACTGTTTCTAATAAAAAGAAGGTAATAAAAGGCTAATGTTATATTCTGTTATCACCAAATTAATTAAATAATTTGAAAAACAGCAAGATAGAAATTATATAAATTATGGCAAAAACTGTAAGAAGTTCAAAAAAAAGAGTTGTTAAGATTGAGCCTATAGGAAAAGCATATATTAAGGCTTCCTTTAACAATATCATTATTACATTAACAAATAATGCAGGTCAGGTGATTTCATGGTCATCTTCGGGAAAAATGGGTTTTAGAGGATCAAAGAAAAACACTCCGTATGCTGCACAAATGGCAGCCGGAGATTGTGCAAAAACTGCTTATGATCTGGGATTAAGAAAAGTAAAAGTTCTTGTTAAAGGACCGGGATCAGGCAGAGAATCAGCAATCAGAACCATACATTCTTCAGGAATTGAAGTAATGGAGATAAAGGATGTGACACCTTTGCCTCATAATGGTTGCAGACCGCCAAAAAGGAGAAGGGTGTAAAAAATAAAATTTAGAATTAATTATTTGTAAGTAAAATTTATAAAATTCATAATATAAAATGGCAAGATACATAGGTCCAAAAACAAAAATTGCAAGAAAATTCAAAGATCCGATTTTCGGTCCGAATAAATCATTTGAAAGGAAAAATTATCCTCCGGGACAACACGGTAATTCAAAAAGAAGAAGAAAACAATCGGAATACGGTATCCAGCTTCAGGAAAAACAAAAAGCTAAATATACTTATGGAATTCTTGAAAGACAGTTCAGAAACGTTTTTCATAAAGCTTCTAAGAAAAAAGGAATTACAGGTGAAATATTATTGCAGTTAATAGAAGCCCGTTTAGATAATGTTGTTTTCAGATTGGGAATTGCAACTACAAGAAGTGGAGCAAGGCAATTAGTATCACACAGACACATTACAGTTAACGGCAAAATTGTAAGTATTCCTTCATATAACCTTAAAGAAGGTGATATTATTGGTGTAAGAGAAAAATCTAAATCTTTAGAAGCTATTACAAATTCACTTGTTTCACGCTCCAATCAATATTCATGGCTTGAATGGGATGACGAAAAATTACAAGGTAAATTTGTAAATTATCCTCAAAGGGAAGATATTCCTGAAAATATAAAAGAACAGCTTATTGTTGAGTTGTATTCGAAATAATTCATTGTTTTAATTTAATCAATTTTTGATAAAAAAATCAATATATGGCAATATTAGCATTTCAAAAACCAGATAAAGTTATAATGATAGAGGCTGACGAATTTGAAGGAATATTTGAATTTCGTCCTCTTGAACCCGGTTTTGGTATAACAATAGGTAATGCATTAAGAAGAATTTTATTATCTTCTCTTGAAGGATATGCAATAACATCCATAAAAATTGATGGTATTGTTCATGAGTTTTCAACTATAAAAGGAATAGTTGAAGATGTTTCTGAAATTATCCTGAACTTAAAGAGAATAAGGTTTAAAAGACAAATTGATGGTGAAAATACTGAAAAAGTAAATGTGGTGATTGGTGATCAGGAAGTTTTTAAAGCCGGTGATATTAATAAGTTCTTATCGGTTTTTCAAGTTCTGAATCCTGATGTTGTAATTTGTAATTTGGAGACAAATGTTAAGCTTTCAATTGAACTTACCATTACTAAAGGCAGGGGGTATGTTCCTGCAGAAGAAAATAAATCAATAAACACAACGATTGATACAATAGCTATTGATTCAATACATACTCCGATTTTAAATGTAAAATTTTCTGTTGAAAATTACAGGGTAGAACAAAAAACCGACTACGAAAAATTAATTTTTGAAATTGATACTGACGGTTCCATTCATCCTAAAGAAGCCCTTAAAGAAGCTGCAACAATATTGATACATCACTTTATGCTTTTCTCTGATGAAAAAATTACTTTAGATACAGAAGAAAAAACAGTAACCGAAGAGTTTGACGAAAGTTCATTACATGTAAGGCAATTATTAAAAACAAAGCTTGTTGATTTGGATCTGTCGGTAAGGGCACTAAACTGCCTTAAAGCAGCCGATGTGGAAACTTTAGGTGATCTTGTAACTTTTAACAAGAATGATTTATTAAAATTCAGGAATTTTGGTAAGAAATCATTAACAGAACTTGAAGAGTTGGTTAAGATAAAAAATCTTGAATTTGGTATGAATATTTCAAAATATAAATTAGATAAGGAATAACTGAAATGAGACACGGAAAGAAATTTAATCATTTAAGCAGGACAAGTTCTCACAGGAAAGCAATGTTAGCCAATATGGCTTCTTCGCTTATTATTCATAAAAGAATTAAAACAACTCTTGCTAAAGCAAAAGCATTAAGAAGCTACATTGAACCATTGATTACAAAATCAAAGGTTGATTCTACACATTCCAGAAGAACAGTCTTTAGTTATCTTCAAAACAAAGAAGCTGTAACTGAATTGTTCAGAGAGATTTCCCAAAAAATCGCAGAAAGATCAGGCGGATATACAAGAATTCTGAAAACCGGTACACGGCTCGGTGACAATGCTGAAATGTGCTTTATTGAACTTGTTGATTATAATGAAAACCTTTTGGCTGAAAAAGTTGATAAAAAGGCTAAAACTGCACGTCGAAGAAGAGGTAGTAAGAAAAAAGCAGTTGAAGAACAAGTTGCCGATAAACCGGTTGAAACTACTGAAACTGATGTAACTGCTGATGAAACTATGTCGGAAGAAATAAAATCGGAAGAACATGAAGATGAGGCTGAAGCTAAGGCTGAGGCTAAGGCTGAGGAGAAAAAAGAGGAAGTAGTTGATGAGGCTAAGGTGAAAGAAAAGGAAACAAAAACCGAAGACAAAAACACAGAAACTAAAGAATAAAAAATTGTTGATGGAAGTATTAAAAGGGATAAAGTTTATAAACTTTGTCCTTTTTTTATGAAAATAAATTACTTTTACAGAAAAAATTTTAAGTCATGAGTCAGATAACTAATATTTATGCACGTCAAATCCTTGATTCAAGGGGGAACCCAACAGTTGAGGTTGAAGTTTATACTGATAGCGGAATAATTGGAAGAGCTGCTGTTCCTTCCGGAGCTTCTACAGGTGTTCACGAAGCAGTTGAACTCAGAGATGGGGATAAAGGGATTTATTTAGGAAAAGGTGTTTTAAAAGCCGTTCAAAATGTTAATAATATATTAAATGAAGAATTGCAGGGCTATTATATTGCCGATCAAAATGAAATTGATATACGTATGATAGAAATTGACGGAACACCGAATAAAGCAAATTTAGGTGCTAATGCAATACTTGGTGTTTCACTTGCAGTAGCTCATGCGGGCGCTCAAGAAACAAACCAGCATTTGTTCAGGTATATTGGCGGTGTGAATGCAAATTTATTACCAATACCAATGATGAATATTTTGAATGGTGGTTCTCACGCTGATAATAGTATTGACTTCCAGGAATTTATGATTATGCCTGTTGGAGCTTCAACATTCAGTGATGCTATTCGTATGGGTGCTGAAGTGTTTCATAGTTTAAAAGCTGTCCTGAAAAAGAAAAAACATTCTACCAATGTTGGTGATGAAGGAGGATTTGCCCCAAATTTAAAATCCAATGAAGAAGCAATAACAATTATTCTTCAGGCTATTGAAAAAGCAGGTTATAAACCCGGCGAAGATATTTACCTTGCTCTTGACCCTGCTTCATCAGAATATTATTTACCAAAAGAAAATGTTTATCATCTAAAATGGTCGACAGGTGAAAAACTAACTCCTGTCGAAATGGTGGATTTTTGGAAAGACTGGGTTAAAAAGTATCCGATAATCTCAATTGAAGACGGCATGGCTGAAGATGACTGGGATGGCTGGAAATTAATGACAAAAGCACTTGGTAAAAAAATTCAAATTGTAGGTGATGATATTTTTGTAACTAATACAAAACGTTTACAACAGGGTATTGATAAAGGAGTAGCAAATTCAATTTTGATAAAAGTTAACCAAATCGGCACTTTAACCGAAACCATTGATGCTGTGAATATGGCTTATCACAATGCTTATACTGCTATAATAAGTCATCGTTCGGGCGAAACCGAAGATACAACAATTGCCGACCTTGCCGTTGCCCTGAATACAGGTATGATAAAAACAGGTTCCGCAAGCCGTTCCGACAGAATTGCAAAATATAATCAATTGCTAAGGATTGAAGAAATACTAGGAGTTGCAGCAAGATATTTGGGTAAGGATTTTAAATATGCAAAATAATTGTGCTGCTCTCCATATAGAAATTCATAAGAAAAGACATCAAAGAATTCTTGAGGAAATTTCTGATGGCAGTTATAAAATAATTTATAAACATATTATTTTAAAGCTTCACTTAATGGAATTCTGACACCATTTTTATATGCAACAACAAAGGCATCGGTTATTCCTTTGTTTTTTATAATTCTACAATAATTGCTTGCGTCGTTAAAATTTGTAAATGAACCGACGGAATAACGATACCAGCCATCATGGTAATTCTCAAAAATTTGGTCGGTGATATTGTAATTATTTGCAAATTGCTGCATATTTGCCCTTTTCTGATGTTTAGCCATAATTTGAATGCGGTAAACTAAACCTTGTTCACTGGCAAAAGTTTTAGTGGATTGTATGTTGTTGTAAGAAGTTTGAGGTGTATATATATTACCGGTTTCAGTAGTTCTAACCGTTGTTGGATGCCCCCCCGTAATAATAAATTTTCCTTCATCGGTAACAGTTCTTGTTTCAGGTGCATAAGTATCGGTTGAAGTAATTGTGCCAGGTGAAGTTCTAACAGGCTTTTTTGTAGAAAAAATATCTATAGCATCATATTCAATAATGTCGGGTAAATCGCTTCTGGTTCTTTCTTTTTGCATTTTTAACATCATTTCTTGTTGTTCCTGCTTTTCCATTTGTCTTTCCTGCTTGTTGTATTTTTTTGTGCGTTCTACATTTTGATGGGAGTAATATTTTAAATCCTTTTGTGCCTGTTTTTCGTTTTTTCGTTCCTGTCTGTATTGGTTTCTTTCATAAGAACTTATTCCTGTGCCGATACCAAGACCGTTAAAGCTATATGAAATACCTAAAGATGTATAATTATAAATATCATACTTAAAACCGCCTTTTTTGGCATCCAGCATGTCGGAATTTACTCCCCTTAATGTGCTTTCCAGATTTATTCCCCAATTTTTACTTAAATTAAAATTTAAACCTAATCCCATAGGAAGGACCAATTCAGTTGTTCTGTCTTGAAAACTTCCACCTGGAACACCGCTTTGTCCTAAAATTTTATTGGTATTATAATCCAATAATTCTGAATTCCAGTTTGCAAAACCAATTCCAATCAAACCGTAGATAGATAATCTCCTGTAATTATTATAACCCCATATTAAATTACTGAAATTAAGTGTTGTGTGCAGGTTGTATTCAATAATATCAGCATTGAATTTTAAATTAGCCGGAGCGCCATCTTTAAATTTTTTCTTGGTTCCATGTAGTTTTCCGATCAATAATTGTCCGCCAATACCAAAAACAGGAGAGATTTGTTTACGAAGAATAAGTCCACCTGCCATTCTCCAATCTTCTTTGTATGGAGCAAACCTGTATTGTTGAATATCGCCGTAAAATAAATTTGAGCCTAAATTGAGATTTATCATCCAATTGCTGAAAAATCCGGTCTTATCTTCCGAGTAAGCTTGTGATTGAGCATTAGCTGAAATATTCAGAAAAAATATTAATATGAAGGAAAAACAATATATTTTAAAAAATCTCATTTTTCTAACTTAAAACTTAGACTTAAAAATTAATATTAATAAGAGCAATATTTATTCAAGTAATCCAATGAAATACCAAAACCGAGTTCAAATGCTTTATTCCAGTCTTCACAGGCTCCTTCAAGGTCGTTTGTGTAAAATTTTGAAACTCCTCTGTTAAAATAATTTTTTATCCAGTTTGAATATTCCATAACATCAGTTGGGCGTATCTCAATAGCTTTATCAAAATCTTCAATAGAGCCTGAAAAATCCTGTAGTTTGTATTTTGCAATCCCCCTGTATGAATATATCATTGACACTGTTGTATCCGGGTTAAGTTTTATTGCTTCATCAAAATCAACAATAGCTTCATCATAATTACCTGCCTGGTATTTTAAAATACCCCAGCTATAAAATGCAGTAAAAGTTGTAGGATTATCAACAGTTGGGATGTTGTATACTTGTGAATCGCGAATAAACTTTTTAAATTTATAGTATCTTGCTTCGTAATAAGAATTATTAAATAATTTAGCCCAATTATTAGGGTCCATATACCAGGCATAAAGCGATTTTTTAGAAAACGACCTTATTAATTTAAATTTAACAACCTCCTTTTCGCCTGATTGAATCGGATAAACTGCAAAAATCAAATTGGATGCATTAACATTTATTGAGTTAAGAGTGGCTTGAATTTTATTAACAATTTTATCATCAACAAATTGAGGATTATATTTTTTTATTATACCACTGCAAAAAACATCTAAATTAACTGCATAAGGTTTATTAAAAATAACATCTTTAGGCAGGACTTTATTCAGATTTTCGGCTTTGAAAACATAAAATTCAAGTGATTTATAACTTCTCCACCCATCCTGAATTAAAGGAAATTCGTATTCTCCGTCTTTATATTTTATAATTAAAACATTGTATTGCTTATTGTCAATCAATGCTTTTTTTAGTTCCATAATAATAAAATTTTCCTGCCCGAGCCTTCTTAATTCAGAAGCACTTTTATTAGTTCTGGAATCGGTAAATAGAATACTGTTTTTTGCACTTGCCCATCTGCCATTATCTTGCATGGACCAACCAATCGCACTTTTTAAAGTTGACTGCACATCACTAATCATAGAATAGTTCAACTGGATATTCTCTCCGGGCTGGGAATGAGCTGTAATAGTTATAAATAGAATAATTGAGAGAATGAAAAATTTTTTCATATGTGTTAAACAATATGCCATCAACAGAATTATTTACTTTACTTATGAGTAGATTCTGTAATAATGGACGTAAATTTATAAAAAAAATTGTCAGAATTATATTTAATGAAAAAAACTTACTAATAATTTTATTAACATTTTTCACAAACTTACCATCCCGAAAATCGGGGAATGCACGCAACTCGTAATAAAAATCGCTACTTTATTTCCCGATTGTAATCGGTTTATTTTCTACTCATATTGAAAATAGTTACTTAGTATTTTATTGTATTATCTTTTTTGCCATTTCAAAGGCAGCCTGTATACCCTGAGGATTATTACCTCCGGCAGTAGCAAAATGAGGTTGTCCCCCGCCACCTCCGTTAATATTTTTTGCTATTTCCTTAATTATTTTTCCTGCATGTAAACCATTATTTTTTACAAGATCATCAGAAATCATTATAGTGAGATTTGCTTTTCCATCTTTTTCAGAGCCAATAACAAGGAATAAATTGTCAACAATATTTTTTAAATTAAATGCAAGATTTTTAACTGCTCCTGCGTCAAGTGTGACTTTTTGAGCGATAAAATTTATATTGTTGATCTTTTCTATTTTGTTTTTAATGTCTTTTTCAAGATTCTGAATTTTTTCCTTATTTAATTTTGATAATTGTTTTTGAAGAATATTGTTTTGTTCAATTATATTATTTACTCCTTTTATTATATCTTTCGGGTTTTTCAGAATACTTTTTAATTCATTTATAATTGAATTTTGCGAATTATAATACTCTTCGGCTTTGTATGCGGTAATTGCTTCTATCCTGCGGATTCCGGCAGCAATTGCACTTTCTGAAATAATTTTGAATGAACCGATTTGTCCGGTTGCAGGTACATGTGTTCCCCCGCAAAGTTCAATTGAGAAGTTTTTATCAAAGATTATAACCCTTACTTTATCATCATATTTTTCTCCAAACAAAGCAGTAGCGCCCATTTCCTGAACTTCTTTCAGGGGAATATTAATTTTTTCAATTAGAGGAATATTTTCACGTATTTTACTATTGACTATTTTTTCAATTTTCAGTATGTCTTCATCACTTACTTTAGCATAATGAGAAAAATCAAATCTGAGGTGATTCTCATCTGCAAATGAGCCTTTTTGTTCAATATGATCTCCTAATACTTTTTTTAGTGCTGCTTGCAAAATGTGGGTAGCACTATGATTATTAGCTGTTAATAATCGTTTTTCAGCATCAACGAAAGCTTCTAAAGGTTTTGATAAATCAGATGGTAATTTGTTTGATATATGTAAAATTAGATTATTCTCTTTTTTAGTATCTGAGATAATGATTTTTTCTTCTGCTGATTGTAAATAACCCGTATCACCCACCTGTCCTCCCGATTCAGCATAAAACGGAGTTTTGTTTAATATCAACTCAAAATACTCCTTGTTTTTAGTTTTTACTTTTCTGTATTTAACTATTTCAACTTCGGATGTTAGATTATTGTAACCTGTAAATTCGGTTTCGTCGGCATTATCGTTTATTATTATCCAGTCATGTGTTTCAATTTCTGCTGCTTTACGCGAACGGTTTTTTTGTTCATTCAGTCCCTTATTAAATCCTTCCATATCAATCTCCCATCTTTTTTCTTTAGCCATTAGTTTGGTTAAATCAACAGGAAACCCATAAGTGTCAAATAGTTCAAATGCAAAATTCCCGTCAATTATTTTATTATGTTCTTTTTTGGAAATATATTGTTCAAACTTTTTAATACCGAGTGATAGTGTTCTTAAAAAAGCAAGTTCTTCTTTAGTAATAACTTTTATTATTAAATCCTGCTGCGATTTGATGCCAGGGAAAACATCTCCCATTTCATCAACAAGTAAAGTAACCAAGCTGTTAATAAAAGGTTCATCAAAACCAAGGAAAGTATAACCATATCTTACGGCTCTCCGTAAAATTCTTCTGATAACATATCCTGCCCCTGTGTTTGATGGTAATTGTCCGTCGGCAATAGCAAAAGTTACGGCTCTCAGATGATCGGCAATAACCCGCATAGCAATATCTGCTTGTTCATTTTTACCGTATTCTGTTCCTGATAATTTTGCAATTGCCTGAATGTCCGGTTGAAAAATATCAGTATCATAATTTGATTTTACTCCCTGAAGAACCATTGAAAGACGTTCAAATCCCAGACCTGTATCAACATGTTTGGCCGGTAACGGATTAAGTTTTCCGTTTAATGTTCTGTTAAATTCAATAAATACCAGATTCCAAATTTCAATTACAAGGGGATGGTCTTTATTGATAAGTTTAGAGCCGCTGACTTGTTTTTTTTCAGAATCTATGCGAAGGTCAACATGAATTTCAGAGCAAGGTCCGCAAGGGCCTGTTTCTCCCATTTCCCAAAAATTGTCTTTTTTTGTCCCGAAAAGTATTCTGTCTGCAGGTATTATTTTTTTCCAGATATTATATGATTCTTTATCCGGAGGCAGGTTATCTGTTTTATCACCTTCAAAAATAGTGACATATAAGCTGTTTTTATCAATTTTATAAACTTCGGTTAGTAATTCCCATGCCCATTCAATTGCTTCTTTTTTAAAATATCCTCCAGCCTGATTATCAGGATCACCAAACGACCAGTTGCCAAGCATTTCAAACATTGTGTGATGGTATGTGTCGTGACCAACTTCTTCAAGGTCGTTATGTTTACCCGAAACACGCAGGCATTTTTGAGTGTTGGTAATACGTGGATATTTTATTTTCGAATTACCGAGAAACAAATCTTTAAACTGGTTCATTCCTGCATTAGTAAACATTAGCGTAGGATCATTTTTTAAAACCATTGGAGCTGAAGGCACTATCCGGTGTTGCTTTGATTTAAAAAAATTAAGAAATATTTCCCTTACCTGAACTGACTTCATATAACATTTATGATTATATTAACAAAATATTGTTAATTTTTTTAATAAGTTAGTAATTGCAAATTTAGTTTATTTAATTAACTTTGCATTGATATAGATGAATTTTAATATACTTTATTTAATTTTATTTAAGAAAAATTATATGCCTAAAACAAAGTTTGTATACAATCCAAGGTCATTATCCTACGAAAAATTAACTGTTACAACAAAAATCAGGTTTTTAAAATTACTGTCATTTATGGCAACAGGCTTGG
>JAUWKH010000069.1 GCA_030614305.1 Bacteroidota bacterium | reverse complement strand
TGCAGAAATATCATTTTCTTCCGGTTCAACTTCAATATTGCTTAAAGTGCTAATAAATTTTCGTAATTCATCAATACTGATATTTTCTTCTAAAAACTTTTTATTTTCAATTTCTTCAATAAAAAATTTGTTTTCAAATAAATTATAAGCTGCAATTTCAAGAATTTTCAAGTTGCAATCATCTTCAACAAATATAAACACATCCGATATCGTATTAATACCCTGGTTTGTAGCTAAAATAACATCCCAGTATGTGTAACATTTTTCAATACTTATGTCTTCAATTGACGGTATTTTATTTAAACGTGAAAAGACCTTGCATGTACCCATTGAGTTCAATTCATCAAGCAGGTACAATGGATTTGTTCCATTGCTAAAAATATCTTCTTTTGGTTCAAAGAAAATAAAATAGGTTTTTATATCCTGATTTTTTACATCTTGTTCAGGTATTGAAGCTTGTTTTTTTTCACTTGCTACTTCAATATCTTTCTTTTCTTCTTTATTTTTAATATTAATAATATCATTGATGATATTTGTAAGGCGTTGATGTTCTTTTTTTACTTCTTCGCTTGAGTTTTGGTTTAATAGATTTCTCAAATGGTCAACAGAGGCAAGCGTAACATTAAGTAATTCTTTGGTTACAACCATTTCGTTATTTCTGATCAAATCGTAAATATTTTCAAGATTGTGTGTAAACTCGCTAATATCATCAAAGCCAAACATTGCACCGCTTCCTTTAAGCGAATGCATAATCCTGAATATCTCTTGTATTTTATTTTTATCATCAGGATTTATTTCTAATGATAAAAGAGAGTCTTCAAGATTATTTACAAACTCATTTGCCTCAACGATAAATTTTTTCTGCAAGCTTTCCATTACCTGAGAACTTTTTTTATTGTTGTAATTAATTTTTCTGCATTAAAAGGTTTTATCAGCCAACCTGTTGCGCCGGCTTTTTTTGCCTCAATTTTTTTTGTCATCTGAGTTTCGGTAGTTAAAAATAAAATCGGTATATGCTTATATTCAGGCATTGCCCTTACTTCTTTAATTAATTCAATACCATTCATTACCGGCATATGCAAATCAGTTAAAAGCAAGTCAATATTTGCTCCATCAAAATATTTTAAAGCATCCTTACCATCTTTGGCTTTAAGCACATCAAAACCATTATTCTCAAGTGTAAAACTAACAACCTCAAGGATGCTTTCGGAATCATCTACAACTAAAACAACTTTTCCCATAATGTAGATTTATTAATTATTGTTATTAATTATTTGTTTAATTGTATTCGGTTTTTAAAGTATAATCTTTATTCTGATAGTCTTCAGTCCATACGGACTCCTTTCAGTCGTCGGCAGTCGGCAGTCATCAGTCATTAATCTACAACACTATGACAAAAGGATATTCCCAAATCCTGAATGCTTTACTAATGACTCTAATTCATCATTTAATTTCATATCAATATCAACATTAATTGATAATTTTTTCTGATAAAAATAAATTGAAAATAAAAGTTGAATATATGAAAGATCAATATTTTCAATATTGTCTGACTTTATTGTAATTTTTAGATATTTCCTTACTATTGAAGATAATTCCTGCTTAATATCTTCCGAGTTTTGAAGTGTTAAATCACCATTAAGTAATACAGTTACTCCTTTAGAATCTTTATCACCTGATGGAACAACAGAAATATTATAGGAATCCATTTTTTTTACGTCAAAGATATAATTAAATATAATTAAATAAAAAAAAACAGAATAATTATTTTTTAGTTATGGAATTCTTAATCAACCTAACTACCAAGGAAGTATCATTTCTAACAACCGTAAGTATCATATCAACTACATTAGTTTTATTAAGACCTAATGAGTTTCCCATGTCTTCAATAAAGTCCAGATTATTTTTCGATAATCTGAACCCTGTATGAACCTTAGTTTCTTTTTTAGCCATGCCTAAAATCTAAAACCTTGACTTGTCACCCTGAGCGTAGTCGAAGGGCTAAATTATATATGCTTTATACTTTTTATTGTTAATCCCCAAACCTGTTATTTTATCAAACATTTCTTTCTTTTCCCTGTCTTTTGCTTTAGCAATAAATGTTTTTGAAGTGTCGAAAATCACTGTACATTCAGTACCGTTTACAAAAACCGTATCTCCTTTTTTCAGGTTCATTAAAGACTTTTTGCGAGTGTTTATCAATTTGTTCATGAACTCATATTCCGCGTTAATATTCTGCATAGTATGATTATTACCACCCATGTCAGGATGATTTTGTTTTGCTAATTTTATATATGTTGTTTTTAACTGTGTTTTGGTTGAAATGTCTTTGAAATATGTCATAATTAAAAGAATTAAAATTATTCAGAGAACAAATGTACAACATTGTACAACAAAAACCAAATTTTTTTTATTTTATTTTTATTTATCTTTGTTTTTCTTATTTATTTGATATGATTAAATATGAATAATTCACCAAAAGCTGATTATGTATTTGCTAATCCTCTATTAATTGTTTCGCAATGTCACTCCAAAGAACTGCCCTATGATGATTACAAACTTAACTATTCATGATTTAAATGAGGAAAGTATAAATGGATACCGGAATTATTTAAACACTATTAATTCTTCTCATCCTTATAACCGATACTCAAAGGAAAGATTTCTTTTGCTTTATCTATAGATACTGTTGATGAGGTTAGTGTTAAAGTTGATGGTGAAACAGGCGGTGAAACAACCAAAGAAAGTAATATCTCGAAATACATACCAAATTTCGACAAATGGTAAATATGTGTCGTTATTTTTTTTTATTTCCTTTTCTTAGTTAAATATTATTTAGTAATTTTGCAGTCGTTTTTGATATCATTAAATGGTCCCGTAGCTCAGCTGGATAGAGCAACAGCCTTCTAAGCTGTGGGTCACAGGTTCGAATCCTGTCGGGATCGCTTACCTTCCGTTCTTTTTTAGTGTAAACAACTGTGGTTCCTCAGTATGGACTGAGATTACCGTTACAACAACATTTCTGAAAATAATTGTCAATTCATACAAAGAAACTTCTTAATTATCATTTCATTTTATATATTTGCTTTTATTTTGATATGATTAAATATGAATAATTCACCAAAAGCCGATTATGTAATTGCTAATCCTCCATTTAATGTTTCGCAATGGCACTCCGAATAACTGCCAGATAATGATTACAAACTCACTCACAGAATTCATATAGGAACTGAAGCAGAAGAAGATGACTGGATTCCTTTTGAAGAAAAGATGGCCGGTCTAAAAGCGAAATTGAATGAGCAATTTGAGAAATCAAATGAGTTACAGAAAAGAATTTTAAGAAATTTAGACGAAATTTAAAAGTACAACAGTTGGTAAAACAGGCGTTGAAACAGGTGGTTAAACAAAATGTATAACATGCCCAACTTGAAAAAATATTTTTTAAAGTGCTAAATAAATTTGGAATTACGGTTGACATTTATTAATATTGTAGTATATTTGTCAACCAAAACACATTATTATGAAAAATATATTTCCATATCGCTTGCGCTCAGCACGAAAAATGGCAGGCCTTTCAATGCAAAACCTGGCTGATAATATGGATAATTTAGTGTCTAAACAAGCCATCAATAAATATGAAAAGGGTAGCATGTTGCCGGATAGCAAAGTGCTGATCAAACTTGCAGAAGTACTAAAGGTTAAAGTTGATTTATTTTTCAGAGATCCAACTGTGAATTTTAAAAATATAAACTTTAGAAAAAGATCAAAACTAAGTGTAAAGGAAGAAAGTTCCATTAAAGAAAAAGCTATTGACTTCCTTGAAAGATATATGGAGATTGAGAACCTGTTAGGTATTAACGCAAGTTTTATTCTCCCTGTAAAGAAAAGAAAGATTTCATCTCATGAAGATATTGAAGATACAGCATTGGAATTAAGAAATGCCTGGGACCTTGGTTTAAACCCGGTTCCTAATGTTATTGAAATGTTGGAAGAAAGAGGGGTGAAAGTATATGAATTATCAGCGCCTGACGCATTTGACGGATTATCTTCGTGGGTTGAAGATATTCCCGTTATAGTAATAAATCAAAATTACGACCCTATCAGAAAGCGATTTACTGTTTTGCATGAACTTGGGCATTTATTACTTGATTTTGAAAAAAATGAAGAACACAAAAAACTGGAAAAATACTGCTATGCCTTTGCAGGAGCGTTTCTTATTCCCAAGACTGTTTTTATAAGAGAATTTGGTGAACACCGAACCCGAATATCAATACCTGAGCTAATTGATGTTAAGGAATATTTCGGCATTTCAGTACAAGCACTTATGATGAGAGCACAGGCATTGAATGTGCTTCCCGAATCAAAGATCAAAGAGTTTTTTATAATGGTCAGATCAAATGGTTTGCAAGACGAGAAAGCTTGGGGAGAATACAAAGGGAAAGAAGAAAGCAGTCGTTTCAGTCAACTTGTTTATAGAGCCGCGAGTGAAGAAATAATTTCATTAAGCAAAGCTGCAGCTCTTAATAACATTAGTCTGTCGGAATTCAGGACACAATTTGAGAAAGTATGAGGAAAATAGCTGTAAAAGATTCCAATATAATTTTTGACTTATTTGAAATTGATATAATAAATGAATTTTAAAATCTTGATATTGAAATTTATATAACTGATTTTGTTTACAGGGAAATTGATAATCAGGAACAGCGTGTTATAATTAAAGGCTTTATACATGATTCTGCAATTAAGATATTGCAAACAAGCGATAAAGATATCATTGAATTATATAAACTACAAGCTATTGCCAAAGGATTAAGTATTGAAGACTGCTCAGTATATTTTCATGCAGATAAATTAGATGCAATGATTCTTTCGGGAGATAATAAGCTCAGGAAATTCGCTGAAAGTAATAAAAAGGAGGTACATGGTATTTTATGGATTTTTGACGAATTGGTATCTGCTGAAATTATTATTAAGGGTATTGCTTTTAAAAAACTGGAACAATTGATGAAAATTAATAAGCGATTGCCTGGTTTGGAATGTCAAAAAAGACTTAAACTTTGGAAAAAATATTGATTGATGTTTTATATGTTGTTATGATTTTTTAAGCATTCTTTTTTCTTTTTGAAAAAGTATTGTACTTCGACATGTTATTGCAACGTGTCTATATTATCAACATATAGTTGATGATATTTAAATTGATTTAACATAAGATTCTGCATATGTTAAAAGAATGGAAATTATTAACATGAAACAGGTGGTAAGACAGAAGGTAAAACAAAATTGAGGATTTAATAGAAATATAAAAATATATGCCAAACCCAATTACACTAAAAGAATTCTTTAAATTATTAGAAGAAGGCAAAGGTACATTAGGCATTCAAAACAGGTCGTTTCATGAAGAATTGGTGATCGATGAAAAAAATGTCAATATTTTAACAAAGTTACACTTGAACTTTAGCAATTGTATTTTTAATAAAAATCTTATTCTCAGAAATGTTACTATCCACTTTAGAATTAGCAATCTTAAATTACAATTACTCAACTATCAGGTTAAAATTTACTTTTCATAACTTCCCTTGCGAAGTATTTCTTTATCACGTGTCATTATCTCACCGTTAGCTACCAAATGAATAATCTCAAAATCATCATTCACAACAATAACATCAGCATCCTTATTTACAGCAATTCTTCCTTTATCTTTCAATTTTAAAATATCAGCAATATTTGAAGTTGAAACTTTTATAGCTTTCTCAATCTCCAGATTTTCTTTTGTAATTGTATCAACTATTTCAGTAAATATTGATTTCGGATAACCCATTTCTAACTGAATAAGATTTCCTTTTTCATCAAAATCAGGGAGAGAGCCACAAGCATCGGAAGTCATTGTAATATTTTCAAGCGGCACTCCGGCTTTCAGAAATTCAACTATTGCTTTTGAAGGTTTAATTTCATATTGAGGAAAATATGGATATGAGCTTGCTGTTATATCAATATATCCTTTTTTCCCGTATTTTTTAACATCTTCAAAAATATAATCATTACGGTTGCAATGTGTGGGTAAGAACTGAGTAAGCTTTAGTTCACATAATTCAACTGCTTCATAAAGAGGCTTGAAAGGGTCTTTAGCATCACCCATGTGAATATTCACTATTCCGGCTTTATTTCCCAGCATACCTCCTACCCTTGCATGTTCGGTCAATTTTATCAGTTCATAAACATTCGGAAAAGATGACCTGTGGTCGGACAATGCAATTTCACCAACCCCGATAATTTCTTCAATCATTGCAATATCTTTACCAACATCACCAAGTATAGTAGGCGTAGGAACCTGGTATGCTCCTGTGTACATCCATGCTGATACTCCTTCCTGGCGTAATGCTTTCACTTTCATCAAAACAGATTCAACACTTCTGGTAATTCCATCGGTGCCAAGGCAACCGACAACTGTTGTAACTCCGGCTTCAAGCATATTACTTAACTGTAGTTCGGGAGTGCGTGTAGCAGGACCGCCTTCACCACCGGCTCCGGCAATATGAACATGGGCATCAATTAAACCTGGAAGCATTTTTAATCCGTCTGCTTCAATAATATCAATATTCATTTCCTTAGGAAACGCAATATTGTCCTGAATTGCAACAACTTTTGTTCCTGCAATTAATACATCCTTTTTTCCGATGTATTCAGGACTGTAAACCTGACAATTTTTAAAAAGTATCATTGTTAATTTGATCTTGAATAATTATAATTACTTGAGTATATTTCTTTTTCTGTAGCTTCCTTGTTAACCGACCAATGCTGCATATTAAACACAGCACCATCCTGCAAAAACCCTATATTCAATCCGTTTGTATTTAAACGCTCGTTATTCAATGCAGTTTCATAATTTGAATATGTATGCCGTCGTGAATTCAATAAAGTTACAATGCCACTTCCAATTACTTCAAATTGTTTAAAAGGATTAATAATTATTGCAGTATCTTCACCCAATCCTATGCCCCTGCTGCTATTCCCGCTGATTAAAAATTCAGTTAAACGAAGTAGTCTCTCCCTTTTATTAAAATGAGTGTCAATGGTAATATTTTTAATAAATTCAAACCCTTCGGAATATTTAACCATTCCTTTACGAAATCCTTTTCTATCACCATCAAATATCATAAGATTGCCGGCAGCAGCAGCTCCTGCACTTGTACCTGCAATAGTAATTCCATCTATAAATAATCTTTTTATTTTTCTTAACAATTTTGTATTCAATAATGCATCAGTCAATTTAACCTGATCTCCACCTGTAAAAAATATCAAATCGGCATAATTAATCTGCTTAAGGTATTCAGAACTATCAGCTTCATGTTTTCCCCTTATATCAAATATTTTTACATTATCAGCTCCTAAATCCCTGAATACGTGATAATACTTTTTTCCTGTGTCGGCCGGATATCCCGAAGCTGAAGGAATAACCACAATATTTTTTGCGTAATTTATTTCAAGCGTTCTTCTTAAAATCCTCATCTCCCTTGTTTTGTCTTCCGCACCTCCAATTAAAACAAGGTATCCTTTGTGTTGCATTCTTTTTAATAAATTAATACTTTATTTAATAGTGTTTTATTTTGATTATTTATAACTAATCCGTTCATTAATCAATCCTTATTTCCTCCCGAAAGGTATCAGGATTGAGGCTAAAGGCTAAAGTAAAAAAAGCTAAACCCTTATTCCCATATTTCCCTTATTTCCCATATAACCGCAGTGCGTCCGTATGGATTTCCATCATTCCCATTATTGAGTCCACTCCGAAAAGTCATTCTAACCACAAAGATATGTTTTCCTCCTTCCCAACCTTCCCACAACCCCGAAAGTTTTCGGGGGGAAGGAGTTACATTGAGCAAGACTTCTAACTTCTTATTCTTTGTT
>JAUWKH010000121.1 GCA_030614305.1 Bacteroidota bacterium | reverse complement strand
TTTTCCATCAGCATGTTTTGTATCTGGGAGATAATATCATCCTGTTTGGGAGATTTATAATTTCCTGCAGCTTTGCTTCCGATAATAACATCCGGCGAAAAATCTTTAAATGCCACATCTGATGGGAAATTATTGTACATTCCGCCGTCAAATAACAACTTCTCATTAATTTTGATAGGTTTAAAATAAAATGGAAAAGTTGCAGATGCTCTGATAGCATCGCCCAACTGTCCTTTTGATAAAACTACTGACTTGTTTGAATCAATATCAGAAGCCACACATCTGAAAGGAATATATAAACTATCAAAATTATATCCTGAAGCAGCACTTGCACCGGCAAATATTTCCATAAACATAAAATCCATCTCAAAAGGTGAGATAATATTGGCAGATAATAAGGACTCAATATTTTTTTTATAATTAAACGAAAAATTTACCCATGAAGCATTCGGACTTTCTTCTTTAAAAAAATATTCATATTTATCATTAATAACACCTAATACCCATCGTTTAAATTCATCGGATGTTATAAGATTTTCAATTTCATCAGGTGAATAACCGCTGGCATATAATCCACCAATTAAAGCTCCCATTGATGTGCCGGTGATATAATCAATCGGAATATTATTTTCTTCCAAAGCCTTCAGAACCCCGATATGTGAAACTCCTTTTGCACCTCCACCGCTTAAGACCAATGCCACTTTTTGAGCATTTGCTTTGTTAAAAACAATTACAGGTAAAATAAATATAAAAAAAATAAATATCCTTAAAGACCTAATATTCATTGTAGTATAGTCAAAATAATTTATTCCATAAAATTAGTAATTTTTTTTATGAAATCAGTCATTAATATTTATTTCCGGGATTTAAACAGTATATTTTTTAATTTTATTCCAGATTGATTGAATAATATTAGTTAACTCTGAAAATTTATTATATTCAACAATAGTTTGCTGATTTACCATAGCATCTACAAATATTCTGTTAAATGGAATCCATGCAATTATTTCAATATCGGTTTTTTTGCAATATTTTTCAATTACTTCAGTCATTTCTTTATTCAAATCAAATTTATTTAAAATAATTAATGGTTTAATACTAAAATTATTAACAAGTTCTACAACCCTTTTCAAATCATGCAAACCCGACTGTGTTGGCTCAGTAACAATAATCGCAATATCAACGCCGGTGATGGAAGCTATTACAGGACAGGCTATTCCGGGAGGTCCGTCAATTATCACAAAATCCTTGTTTTTAGCTTTTGCAATTCTTTTTGCCTCTTCCCTGACAATGGTAACAAGCTTTCCGGAATTATCTTCCGCTATTCCCAATCGTGCATAAACCATTGGACCAAAACGAGAATCAGAAATAAACCAGCGACTGCTATCCGACTGAATCATTGAAATAGCATCTTCGGGGCATGCTCTTTTGCATAGTTCACAGCCATCACAAGAAAATTCAGAAATTGTTATTCTGTTTTCTATTGTATTTATTGCATCAAATCTGCATAGATCCATACATATTCCACAGTTTGTACATTTGCTGTAATCAATTACAGCAGTCTTTCCTCCCAAATACTTATTTTCAAATAAAATTTGTGGTTTTAATACAAGAAACAAATCGGCGGCATCAACATCACAATCGGCTATAACAGCATTTTCAGCTACCGAAGCCAAAGCTGCAATAATGCTGGTTTTTCCAGTTCCTCCTTTTCCGCTAATTATTGTTATTTGTTTCATCTATAATTAAATGTGAATTTTTTTAAACAAATCAATAAATTCCTGTTTTAACCATGGAAGTTCATCAACCAATATTTTCCCTTCGGAATAAATGCCTGCAATTTTTCTATCAAAAGGTATCTTCATTAATACTTCAATATTTTCAACATTGAGATAATCATATAAATCATCCGTACCCAAACCAACACGGTTGACAACAACTCCCATATTTTTTCCAAGTTTTTTTACAGTTTCAACCATCAGTTTCAAATCATTAACCCCAAAAGGTGTTGGTTCGGTTACCAGTATCACATAATCAACATCATTTATGGTTTCAATAACAGGGCACGAAGTACCGGGAGGTGAATCATAAATTACAAGGGCATTTTTTTCAGATTCTTTTTTAACTGCCTTAATCACAGGAACGGCAAGTGCATTGCCAACTTTAATCCTTCCCTCAATAACCTCAATTTTATCAGAAATATTATATTTTGAAACCGTTCCAAGAGCATGATTTTTTTCTGTAATAGCACCTTCAGTTTCACAGGCATAAGAACATGCTCCGCATCCATGACACAAGTCATCCATTACAGCTATATGAGGAATTGATTTTACAAAAATAATTGCATTATAAGCACAATATTCGGCACATTTTCCACAGTAAATACATTTATCTGTATTTATATCAGGTATTTTTATTGCTACTTCTTTTTCAGAATTTAAACTGCCTTTCGTAAAAATATTAATATTCGGTTCTTCCACATCACAGTCAATCAACTGTATTTTACCATCTATAATATCTTTAATGGCATACATCAGATTAACAGCAACCATGGTCTTTCCGGTTCCGCCTTTTCCGCTGGCAATAGCGATCCGATAATCCTTTATTATCATAAATACTGGTTAAATAAATTACTTATGTCAAACTATATAGTGTCGGTCTATAAAGTCTGAAAGTTTAAATAAATATTAATGGTCACATAAATTTTTGCCTGCATCAAGTTTATCATTAATCAAATCCTGAACCAGTTCTTTGGGTTCTTTAGGATCAACTCCAACATAAACATTAATTTTTTGGTTTAAAAACAAATTTATTGCTCTTTGCCCCATACCACCGGCAATAACGTCTTTTACTCCCATTTCTGCCAGCCAGGCCGGTAAAATTCCCGGTTCATGCCTTGGTGGTGTTAAAAAATTCTCTGAGATGATTTTATTATCATCTACATCATAAACAGCAAATTGTCTGCAATGGCCAAAATGCTGACAGACCCTGTTGTCTTCAACAGGAATAGCAATTTTTCTCATTTTAATATTTTTAATAATTAATTCTTAAATTCATTAATAATTTCTTTTACTGATTTTTCAGTGTCTTTGGCATTAATCATAGTAATACCAAAACTTTTAAGTGTGTTTTCGGCTTTTGGTCCGAAATTACCTGAAACTACCTTACTTACAGCATTATCTGCAACTAATTCGGCAGCAGATGAACCTGCTGCGCTCTGCATATCTATTCCCGGATTTTTAATAAATTTACACTCTTTCGAATCAGTATCATAGATTGCAAAATATTTGCATCTTCCGAATCTCTGATCCATTTTGTCATCAATGCTGTTTCCTGTTGAACTTACTGCAATTTTCATGTTTTTAATTTTTATGTTGATTATTTAAATTTTTTTCTGATAAAGTCATTATGAAATCTTGAATGTTCACGTATCATACTAACTCCACATTCAGGACATATTACACTTCTGCATGGAACTCCGGGTTGATGAGAAATCCGCTTTTCACACTTCGGACAAATACAAAAATCTTCACGTCCTCTTCCTCCCTGTCCCTGTCTTTTCTCATTAATTATATCCTGTTCACTTCTTATAGTTGCATTTATATGAATAATATCTTTTGAAAGGCATACGGGACATTCCGTTACCTTATCATTATCTATTGGTTTTTTAAAAGTACTTTCGCAGTTTTTACATCTGTACCAGTTGTCTTCAAAATGAACATTTCCGCCATCAATTATTATTGAACGGGTTTCCAAAAACGCTTTGGCTATTTTTTTTCTTGCACTATCGTATATCCTGGTAAAAGTAGGCCTTGAAATATTCATTCTTTCAGATGCTACTTCCTGGGATAAATTTTCATAGTCTGCTAATTTTATCGCCTCATATTCTTCATATAAAACCTTTACAGGTTCGCTTTCAGCAGGACTACCAAATGGCTTAAATCCTTTTATAAAAGGTGGCTGGTTCATTCTGCGAAATCTTTTTGGTCGTGGTGACATATTAATAAATTGTAAATTATAAATTGTAAATTTTTATCATTAATTATTATGAACCAATGTTCGCCACAAAAGTAATGAACATAAGTTCATAATGCAAAATATTTTATATATTTTTTATATTTAGAAATAAGTTACAAGCATTGAGTTATTTAATTTGCTCTATTACTGTTTATTAGCATTTTAATATTTTTTATACTTATAATCATTCTAAATAAGCTAATTAATATATATTTGTAATTTAGTTAAATTAATTTTTATACTTTTATAAATTAAAATATATCCTAATCCAGCTATTGATAAAATATTTATTGAAACACCTGTTGCAAAATCAAAAATAAATTGAAAAAAAACATACAAAATAATTTAATCATAATATTTAAGGACTGGTCCGATGAGAAAGTTGAACAAATTACGCCTTTGCCTTCCTCCGGTTCTTACAGGCAATATTTTCGCATAAAAGGCAGAGATAAAACTGCCATCGGTGTATTTAGCAATGATATAAAAGAGAACAAAGCATTTTTTTCTTTTACAGAACATTTCCTGATAAATGACTTAAATGTACCCGAAATATATTCCGTTAGTCCTGATAATAAATTTTATCTTATCAGAGATCTTGGCGATACAACATTATTTTCCATTGTTTTACAACAACAAAAAAAATCAGGGTTTTCCGAAGACATTATTGAACTTTACAAAAAAGTTATTGATGAATTACCTAAATTTCAGATTACAGCAGGCAAAGATATTGATTACAGCTATTGTTATCCCGGTCAAGATTTTGACAAACAATCAATGCTTTGGGATTTGAATTATTTTAAATATTATTTTTTGAAACTTGCAAAAATTCCGTTCGACGAACAAAAGCTTGAAAATAACTTCCAATGCTTTGCAGATTTCCTTCTTAAAGCTGACAAAAATTATTTTATGTATCGCGATTTTCAATCAAGGAATATTATGATATTTGAAGGCAAACCATATTTTATTGACTATCAAGGGGGCAGAAAGGGAGCTTTGCAATACGATATTGCTTCATTACTTTTTCAGGTTAAAGCAGCAATTCCATATGATATAAAAAATTACTTGCTGGAATATTATATTTCAAATCTCGAAAAATATATTTCAGTAAATAGTAAAAAATTTATAAAATATTATTGGGGTTTCGTTTATTTAAGACTGTTGCAGGTTTTAGGAGCTTATGGATTCAGAGGACTATATGAAAAAAAATCACATTTTCTGCAAAGCATTCCACCAGCTATTGAAAGCTTAAAGTGGTTAGTGCAAAATATCGACTTATCCGTAAAATTACCAACTTTAATGAATGTTTTAAATATATTAACAGAAAGCCAAAACCTTCCGGAGTCGGCAAGACCTGGAAGAGTTTCAAAAGTAACCAAAATAAATTCAAAACAAGCACATTCAAATTTAAGAATCACTATTAACAGCTTCTCTTACAAAAAAGGAATACCGGATGACAAAACCGAAAACGGAGGCGGTTTTGTTTTTGACTGCCGTGCCCTGCCGAATCCGGGAAGACTGGAAGAATTAAAATATTTCAACGGTAAAGACAAACAGGTAATTGAATTTCTTGAAAATGAAAAAGAAGTTGAAGAATTTTTTAACTATATTTTTTCAATTATTGACCAATCTGTTGAGAAATATTTGGAAAGAAATTTTACTGACCTAATGGTAAATTTCGGGTGTACCGGAGGTCAGCACAGGTCGGTTTTCTGTGCTGAAAAACTAACAAATCATCTGAAAGAGAAATATAATGTTAAAATAATTTTAACACATACTGAAGAAGATAA
>JAUWKH010000128.1 GCA_030614305.1 Bacteroidota bacterium | reverse complement strand
TTAAGAATATGGTTAATCAATCAATTATAAATACAGCAGAAAAATATTTAAAAAGCATACCAAAAGAATTCAACTTAAAAAAAGCTTTTTTATTCGGTTCATTTGCAAGAGGGAACCAGAATGAAGATAGCGATATAGATATTGCATTGATTATTGGTAAAATGGATAATTTTTTCTTAGCACAAATACAGCTAATGAAATTAAGGAGAAAAATAGACCTTAGAATTGAGCCACATCCAATTGAAGAAAACGATTTTAATGTATCAAATCCATTTGCTAACGAAATATTAAGAACAGGAATTGAAATAAGCTGGGGTAAAAATATCACTACAACTTGATAATTATATCAAATTCTTTTTACTTGTTTATTTCAGATAAGGTATTATAAGGTTTTCCATTCCTGAAAGCTACTACAAATGCATCGTAAATTTTATTTACCGATCTGAGCTCATCCCTGTATCTTCGGCCAGCTTCATAAGTTGGGAACGAACCTAAAGTGTAAATATAATAACCATTATAAAAATCTTCCTTTATACTTTAATCCAGGTTGTATTTATCAGCAAGCCATTTTTTAGATAATTTCCTGCTCAGCTTTGCCCTTATCTGAACTCTGTATTCAATATCAGGTACAGGAATATCAATTAGTTTTCTATTCTGAATTCTGACTTCAGACTTCTGGATTCTTGATTCCTCATAGCTTACAGCGAGGTGGTTATTTAATATTTTGGACCGGAAAGGATAAATAATACATAAAATTAGAAAGTTTAAAGGTTACAAATACTTTTAAACGGACAATACTTACAATTATCAATGTTATTCGTTTGTTCAAATGGATGGCTTGTGTTAAATATTTCGCAAATAATCTTCTTTAAGATATTTTCAAATTCATTGAGACCTTCGGTATTTATATTATCTTTTTCCTTTTGAGTGATATTAGAAGAAGGTATAGATATCTTCATGAGCCACTTACTTAAATTTCTAAAAGAGATAATTCCCGGAACAATGTTGGAAAAATCAATAGGATCGTTTTTTTGAAATAACCATGAATAAAACAATAACTGAAAACTTTTACTAAGTGTGCTTTCATTTATCAACTGTTCCCATTCTGTTATTTTTAATTCTTTAGGGTCGGTTCTGCCTGATTTATAGTCAATTATCCTTAATGAATCTTCAATTTTATCTATCCTGTCAATGGTTCCCTTTAATTTAATTATTATTTCTTTGTCCGAATTTAATGGGTCGTTCAATTTAATTGTTGTTATAAATTTTTCTTCAATAAACTTAATAGTGAGAAAATTTCCTTGTTTTTCAATTCTGTTTATTTCCTGAATTTCTTTTTTTAAAAAATTGGTAATATAATTGTATGCCACATTTAAAATCAAAAGATTTTTTCCATAATTAATATCACCACTACTTTGGTGTTTTATAAAAATTCTATCAGTTAAGGAATTGACTTCAGGAAGCATATTTTTAACATCTTCAATTTTTAAAATTTTGTTTACATGAGGTTTATAAAACTCTTTCATAACCTCATGTATTATAGTTCCGAGTTTGGCAGCATCTATAGTTTCTTCAATTTCATCAGCTTCACTCAGACCGGCAATTTCCTTAAAATAAAACTGTAACTGACAATTTATAAAAGAATTGATTGAGCTTGGCGAAAACCCGTTTATAGCTTTATCTTTAAGCAATTTTATTATTTCGGGAGTTTTTGGAATTTTTATACTATGGTTTATTTTATCTTTAACAGGAGGTAATGAAAATAGTTTTTCACTGATTTTAATTTTGGAATTATATTTTGGCAATTCATTAATAATTTGATTGATGAATCTGCTTTTCTCGCCGCCTCCAAGGTTGTCCGGCTCTGTGTTGTAAAGAAGGTGAATGTTTTTGCTTCTCTGTAGCAAACGATAGAAATGGTAGGCAAATATTGCATTTTTGTCGTTGTAGGTTGGCAAACCGAATTTTCTTTTAATATCAAACGGAATAAATGTATTTGTGTTTTTTCCTCCGGGAATAATATCTTCATTTACCGATAACAAAATCAGGTTATTGAAATCCAGAGTACGGGTTTCAAGCATTCCCATAATTTGTAAGCCTTTCAGGGGTTCTCCGTAAAATGGTATTTTTGTTGAAGCAACAATCCGGTTAAAAATATTACGTAGTGTTTTTATGGTTTTTATTGAGTCATAATCGTTGATAATACTATTAATTCGTTTAATTATTTTAGAAAAACTAAAAAGATATTCCAGTTCAATTTTATAATCATAATCGCTGTTATTTTTCAGCGAAATAAATATTTCTCTTAAATGCCTGATTATGTTTGAGAAATTTTCTAATGCCAGTACCGGTTGTTGTTTCCAGTTTGATATTAATTCCTCAATAATTTTTAATTTCAAAAATGAAGATGAAATAAATGCTGATTTGATTTCTTCACTGGTAAAAAATATTTTATTTGAAGTTATAAGCCCCTTAATAATTTTATTGAGTTGAGGAAATTCATCTTCGTGTAAATTTTCGAATAAACCTGAAATATAATTATGTTGTAGAATTTTAATAATATCCCTGATATGAAATCTTTGTTGAGCAGAATCTTTGGTTTTTCTGATTCTTTCTGCATTTTCGTGAAGTGTAAAAATATTATCAAATAAATTAAAAAGGGGAGAGAGTTTTAACGGCAAGCCCATAGTAACATTAAAATCAGTAATGTTTTCGGGAATGGAATTCAAAACAGGAATTAGTAAATTTTCATCTGCAAGCACTACTGCGGTTTCGTGTAAAAATGTATTGTTTTTTGAAAAGTCTGTAAGTATTTGTCCGCAAACTTTTGCTTGTCCGATGTTTTGAGGAATGCCAATAACATTAATATTTTTTTCGGTATTTAAAAAATCAGTACTAACCCACTTAAATTCTTTGAATCTGCGGTTGTTGAAGTATTTATTAAGAAATCTGCCTGCTTCTGGTTGAGTAGTTTTATTTTTATCTTTTTTCATGTAATACTCATCGGCGTCCCATAAAACTTCTGCAATACCGGCATCTGTAAACGAAAAAATAATTCTTTCTTCGGCTGTTGTTAATGCATTAAATCCGGCAAAAATTATTTTATTCCACGAAATTGATTGTAAAATTTCCTTGATGTTTTCAGTAGTTTTTCTGTATGCTAATCCTTGATAAACAAGCTTTTTATTGATTAAGTGATTCGTTAAAAGTTTATGATATTGTGATAAGGAATTGTAAAACTGCAAATAACTTTTTTCAAAATCGGTTAAAGGTTTGGCATCAAGGTTCCAGAGAGAAATTGCTTTAGTATCGGTTAAATAACTGAATATATCGGCAGATCTAACAAGGTATTGGTCAATATCATTAAAATCATGCAAAAGAACCTGAGACCAGTTCAGAAATTCTTCAAAATCCTGTGCTTTTTTGCCTTCGATTTTTTTATGAATTTCGTAGAATTCGAATAGAAGTGATATTGGGTCAATTATTTGATAACCTGATATTTTAACGATAAAATCTTCAATTGAATAAATTTCTGGCGACCATATTGTTTTATTGATGTAAGTAGCGAGATATTTTTTCAGGAACAATCCGGCACGCCTGTTCGGCAAAACAATACACAATTCAGACAAATCATTCCCGAAGTTTTTATAAATATATTCTGCGGTTTTATTTAGAAATGCTTTCATGGTTGGATATTGATGAATAAAATCCTCCAGATTTTTAAAATCTGGAGGATTTTGCAATGGTGGGTGCTGGCATTCTATTGGCCTATAGGTTTAAGTCCGCTTTGTTTGAGTCGTGTTTCAATATATTTTTTCAATTCATCAAAAGTCATGTTGACAGTCTCTGAACTGATTTTGTACCGAATCTCACGCATCATCTTTACTGCATCAAATGTCTTTTTTTTCTTACTCATAATTTATCAAATCTTTAGGGCTTCTTATTTCAATCATTGTAAATCCTAATCGTAAATTAACTGAATTGTAACCCTTAATTTTGTCAAGATTCACAATATGTTTAAAGTTCCAACTTGCTAAAACGTCAACTTTATTTACCGTCGCTAATGCAATATGTCTGCAATCAGCTAAACTTGTTTTTCCAACTATCTTTTCAGAAATATAAGAATCAGCGAGTATCATAGATTCTTTCGTTATTGAAACACGCTCAAAATAGTCAGAAGGATATTTATGCAAAAGTTCTCTAACTCTTTCAGGAGCATCAATCAGTTCAAGCTCAAGAAGGTCTGAAACCACAAAAATAATCTCTTTTCTTTCAAGTCGAAGAAAAAGTTTTTTTGTAGCTTCTTCGAATTCTTCGTCAAAGTAACCACCAACAATAGAAGTGTCAATATATATTCTTTGTTTCATGTTTCAAAAATAATCAAAATTTTAATGATTTGTTGGTTTTGATATTGGTTTATGCTTTCACCCAACTGCAAATATAACACAAATCCTCTGGATTTCCAAATTTTTAAATCCTCCGGATTTTAGAAATCCGGAGGGTTTGTGCTTTTCTCAATTTCAGCTAAATTTTCTTTTTTACCCACATCAAACCAGTACGAGTCGTTATGCTCGTATCCCGAAATTTTATGTTCTTTTGCAAGATGCAAATAAAAATCAATTATTGAAAAACTTTCTTCCATTTTTTTAAAATTAAAAATAACCGGGTCAATAACATGAATGCCACTGAATGCCATAGGATGTAATTTTGATTCTGACTTGCGTGAGATTATTTTTTCACCGGTTTTTTTATTCTCCCATCCGCATAATATTTTCTTTTCATCAAATAATAAGTATCTTGAAGTTTGCCGGTTTTTTACCGCCAATGTTGCAATTGAGCCGGATTTTGTATGAAATGAAATAAGATCATTTAAATTAATATTTGAAATAATATCAACATTATGAAGCAAAAAAGGATTTCCATCATTAAAAAACCATGCGGCTCTTTTTAAACCTCCACCTGTGCCTAAAAGTTTTTTGCTTTCATTTGAAATAACAATCTCAATATCAAAATTGTTTTTTTGTTTAAGAAAGTTTAAAATCTGGTCGGCAAAGTGATAAGTGTTAATTATAATTTTATCAAAGCCAAAAGAAATCAATCTTTTAATAACAATTTCCAATAATGGAATTTTATTGATCTCAACCAGAGCTTTTGGCCTGGTATCTGTGATTGGTCTAAGCCGGCTTCCTATACCGGCAGCAAGTATCATTGCTTTCATTGGTAGATTTTAAATAATGTATTGTCTGTAATCACCATTTGTAAAAATTGTTTTTTGATTTGTTTAGGTTATAAGGTTAAGGGGCCTGTTTGGTTTAGAGGTAAAAGTAAAGGTAAAGTTTTTTTACACCTAACCTTTTCCCTTTTACCCAAACCGGCTTCCTAACCTTTACCATTACCGTTATTCATTCCAGTTATCTTCTTCAGTATGTGTTAAAATTATTTTAACATTATATTTCTCTTTCAGATGATTTGTTAGTTTTTCAGCACAGAAAACCGACCTGTGCTGACCTCCGGTACACCCGAAATTTACCATTAGGT
>JAUWKH010000060.1 GCA_030614305.1 Bacteroidota bacterium | reverse complement strand
CCAAAGCTGAAATTGTGGATTTTAACAATAAGTTTTTTAAAGTTGTGGCATCTTTGATAAAACCTCCGTATGATTCAATATATGAGAATCTTGAACAAGAATTTGAAACTAATAATACCGGCGGTTATGTAAATATTGATTTTATTGATAAAAAAAATGCGGAAGATTCTTTTGAAGAAATAAATTTTAAAAAGATTAAAGAAATTATTTTGGAATTGCAGCAACAAAATTTCAATTGGGGTGATATTGCAATTTTATGCCGCAAAAACAAAGAAGCCAGTAATATTGCAAGATTTCTGCTTAATGAAAATATTGATGTGATTTCTTCTGAATCTTTATTGTTGAGTAGCTCACACAAGCTAAATTTTATTATTGCTTTGATTAAATTTATGCTTGATCCGTCGGACAATATTCAAAAAACTCATATTTTAAATTTTTTAAAACAAAATAATCAGGAAAGCTTTCAGGATAAGTTTTTTATATCAAAATTAAGGAACTTACAGGTTTTTGACCTTTGTGAAGAGTTGATTCGTTTGTTCGGGTTAAATTCTCAGCCCGACCCGTATATCCAGTTTTTTTTAGATGCGGTTTTAAAATTTACTATTGAAAATAATTCGGGAGTTTCTGATTTTATTGATTGGTGGGAAGAGAAAAAAGATAAGCTTTCAATTATTGTTCCCGAAGGTATTAATGCGGTGAATATTTTGACGATTCACAAAGCAAAAGGACTTGAATTTCCTGTTATAATTTATCCTTTTGCAAATGAAAGCTCACGCATGACAAAAAAAGAATTATGGGTTGACCTTAACGAACCTGAAATTCCTGAAATGGATGCAGCTTTATTGCCGGCTATTAAAGATATGGAAGATACATCTTTTGCTAATCTTTATATTGAAGAAAAAAATAAGTCGTTTCTTGATATGATAAATTTGCTTTATGTTGTAATGACACGACCTACCGATCGCTTATATATTCTTACTGAAAAACCATCTGAAAACCCGAAAGAAATTAATTCATTGCCGCATGTTTTTGTTTATTATTTAAAGTCTGAAGGATTATGGCTTGAAAATATAATGGAATATTCATTTGGAAATAAACAATTTTTTGAAAGAATTATTCAAGCTGAAGATAAAAGTATTTTTAAATTAGAATCTTTTATTTCGGAGGATTGGAAAAAGAAAATTCTTATAAGTACTTCCGCACCTGAAATTTGGGATGTAAGCGACCCTGATAGAAATAAAGAATGGGGTAATTTGGTACATGCTCTGCTTGCAAATATTATCAATTATGATGATGTTGAAAATGCTGTTGAGGACTTTTTCAGTAAGGGGATAATTGATAAAACCGAAAAAGATAAATTATTGAAAAAAATCAAACAGCTTGTTATGGATCCTCAGGTAAAGCCATTTTTTGAAAAAGATCTTAATATCAAAACCGAAACCGAAATACTTTTACCAAACGGACAAACATTCCGCCCCGACCGTTTGATCTTATCAGAAAATAAAGCAATAGTGATTGATTATAAAACCGGTAAAGCCGAAGAAAAACATAAAAAACAAATAAATCATTATGCCCGTTTAATAGAAGACATGGGATATAAAAAGGTTGAAAAATATTTACTTTATATTGATGATGAAGTTGAGGTTGTCAGGGTTTGAACTACTGATTACTAATGTATTTGTGTTTTTATAAATAGAAAAACCAACCAAAATATTTGTAATCCAAGCTTTAAATTATTATATTTGGAGAAATATTTTAATTAATCAAAATCATATCTTTATATTATATTTATTTCGAATCTAAAATAATAAACATTAATCTTCAGACAAATGAGAACAAAAAAAATTTCCGGCATTGTATTATTTCTTTTAATTTTTACACACATTAGTTTTTGTCAAACAGATTGGTTTACCGGCCATGTATATGACACCATAACCGGTGAAAGCATCCCGGGGGCAGTAATTTATGCAGGTAATGGAGAATGGCCACCATACGGAGATGTTTATAGTGACACTTCAAACAGCAGTGGTTATTATTCCATTGAAGTGCCCATAGCAGATGATTATACAGTTTTAGCCATTGCACCGGGGTTTATTTCTAAAAGTTTTATAATGCAGGAACCTTATGAGGCTATAGAATTTCCCCTCCATTCCATGCCTATAGATTTTCTTGTCGAAACAATCAATATGGGACTGGTACATTATGAATATAATGGCATATTTTGTTACAGGGAAGATGGATTTGTTGAGCAAAGTGAGATTTTCTTTCCTGATATAGACCAGCAATCAGGCACCATAGATATGCTGCTTGAAGAAATTGGGGCAGGATCATTTCCAACCTTTGATGATTCATTGCTTTATGCAAAACTTAACATTATATGGTTATGGTTCAGGGATAATACATGGTTTGCCCCTAGTGATCCCGATTGGATTATTGCTAGTACCTATATGAGTGAAGGGGGCTGGCCTTCCATACATAGAATTGCAAGTACTTACTATAAATTCGGGTTTATCCCCTGGGGAACATGCACATCTAAAGCGCAAATAACCACCACATTACTTTACAGAAGCGGTTTTCCGAAGAACAGGGTATTAATGGTTGAAGCAAGATATGAATTGCGTTATTCTCAACATTATACTGTTCTTACTTTCATCCATAACAGATGGTTGTACTTTGATCCCCAGTATTACTCATATGATCTCCCGTCCTATGAAGAATTCGGTTCATTCCCCTCTCCTGAAAATACAACTATAAACAATATGGATTGGTGCAACCCACATATCGGACTCGCAATTCCAGGGTCTTCTTTGCAAAGGACGCCGGTAGCGATAGACCGTGAAAATAATTCAAAAAATATCGTTATCACCTCACCCCCCTGTTATACACATACATTTGATTTCCTGATAGATGTTGAGGGTGTTTGTGAAAATGAATTGATCAATGAGGTTCAGGTAAATGGAAAATCTTATCCTGTAGTAGATGGCAAATTTAACGCAGAAGAAATATATTTACCTGATTATCAGAATATTGTAACTGCCAAAGTTAGTGTTGGGGATGCTGACTACACATATGCAATAGAAGTATTCAGAGATGATCCAATAATGCCTATAACTCAATTTGTTGATTTACCTGCAGGTTACACTGGGATTTCAAGTTATGTAATTCCTGAATACACCTCAGTATTTTTTCTTTTCGAACTTATCCAGGATCATTTTATTTTCCTTCGCAATTTCAACCAGTTTTATATCCCTCAAATGGGAATAAATACAATCGAAAACTGGGATACACATTCAGGTTATATTGCGCGTATGTCTGTACATGATTCGGTTGAGTTTTATGGCTTGGAGGTCAGAAACAAAACAGTCGAGTTCAATATGGAGCACAATGGCTGGAATCTCTTGCCTGTATTAAGCACCAATGATTTCTACAGAGTTTATTTAACCGACTCACTGGGTAGTTCATTTGAAATCATTAAAGAGATTGGAGGAGAAGAATTATGGTGGTCCAATTTTCAAGGAAACCTCTATTTATTAAGAAAGGATAAAACATACTTTATTAAAGTGAATGAAGCATGTAGTTTTACATTCTGGGATTACAATTACATCACAGATAAACAAGTAAGAGAGAAAAAAACGATTGAATATCCGTGGAATGATGTGATTAAAACCGGTTTTTCCCACTTGATTGCGTTCAACAATTCAGATTTGCAAAGCATCAGCGGAACTATGCAAGGGGATCCTATTGGTGCATTTACACCTGATGGTTTGTGTGTTGGAATAGCTGTATATGATACGGATTTAAATTATACAATTTTAACAGCCTTTGCAGATGATGAATTATCAGAAAGTGAAATTGAGGGTTTTATTGCAGGGGAAGAAATGTATTTCAGGCTTTATCAGGAAGGAAACAACAAAGAGTTTCATTTAATTGTCCAGTATAACCAGCAATTCCCCAATGCTGATGGTAAATATGCAGTTAATGGCGTTTCTGTTATAAGTGAAGTCTCAGCAGAACCGTTTAGTATTAATGAATTATTATTTGACAATTACGCACAGGTATACCCAAATCCTAACTCGGGACTTTTCAATATTAACCTGAAAAACGATTATAAAATAAATGATATCAGGATCATAGACATACACGGTAAGGAAATTGATTTTCAGGTTTCATTACATAAAAACAGGCAGATTCAGATTATAATTTCAGGAAATACATCAGGGATACATTTTCTGGAACTAAATATTGACCAAAATATTATAATCAGTAAACTAATAATTTATTAAAAATTGATTTACTAATAATGATTGCAGATTTTAGATTTATGATTTTCAAATACTTCTAAAATCGTAAATCAGCCTGCCCCGTAGCTTTAGCTTATCGGGGTTAATCCTTGTTCTTAAATCAAAGTGTCGGTAAAGGTTATAAAAAAGTAATTTCTTTTCCCATAAACCTGATAGGTACCTATCAGGTTTGGACTTACGAGTGGCAGTAGCAGTTGCAGTAGTCCCAAAATTTCGTGATGATTTTTCCTGCTGCTGCCACTGCTACTTGTCCTGTTTTACGCACACATAAATAAAGTTGAATATATTAAGATATAAAATACAGAATAACAGTATAATACAACTTGATCTTTTATGGTTTAATCGCACCCGAATATTTTTTAACGCTACAGATTTTCATTTTTCCTTACGGCCGTTGATTTTTAATAGACCGATCCTTCACATACCCCACTTGATATTTTAGAATTCTTATGGGAATTCTAAGAAGTCTTGAATTTTTGGTTCTTTTGGTTCAAGCCAAAAGAACAATAAAAAAAGCCTTTATAAATATTTGTGTTTAGGATGTCCCAATGCGGAAAACGGGAGTATCTTTCATTCTGTTCGGAATCGTACAAATAGTATTCGTATTTGGACACTTTTCCATATTTTTTTTAAAAATTAACAGTTTAAATTATTGATTACAACCTTTGTATGTTTTGTGGCATTATATTGGAATGAAAAGAATGTTTATTTTGTAACTTGTTTTAAAAATAACTTAGTTTCGTAAACTTATTATAAAAAATTATAAATTAATAAAAAAATCAAACAATTATGAAAAAATTATTAGCAGTTTTAATTTCGGTTCTAATTTTCCAGATGTTGATATATGCACAGGAAGAAGCACGTTTAATGCGGTTTCCGGCAATTCATGGCGATCAGGTGGTATTTTCTATGCAGGTGATATTTATACTGTCTCAAAGGCAGGTGGGATTGCCCGCAAACTTACTAATGACGATGGTTATGAAATGTTTGCAAGGTTTTCCCCTGATGGTAAATCCATTGCTTTTACAGGTCAGTATGATGGAAATACCGAAGTTTATCTGATGCCTGCCCAAGGTGGTATTCCTGAAAGATTGACTTATACAGCAACAATTGGCAGGGATGATATTTCCGACAGAATGGGACCCAACAATATTGTAATGTGCTGGAAAGATAATGATAGTATTGTTTACCGTTCACGCAAAAAATCTTTTAATTCATTTAAAGGCCAGTTATTTATTGTTTCAACTCATGGTGGATTATCAGAAGAAATTCCTTTGCCTTGTGGTGGATTTTGCAGCTATTCGCCTGATAAAACAAAGCTGGCTTATAATCGTGTTTTTCGTGAATTCAGAACATGGAAATATTACAAGGGCGGAATGGCAGATGATGTCTGGATTTATGATTTTAAAACAAAAAAAGTTGAAAATATAACAAATAATGATTTCCAGAATATTTTCCCAATGTGGCATGAAGATTTTATTTATTTCTTATCGGATCGCGACAGAACCATGAATCTGTTTTCTTATAATATAAAAACCGAAGAGATCAAAAAACTGACTGACTATACTAAGTATGATATGAAATTCCCGTCATTAGGGAATAATTCCATAATCTATGAAAATGGCGGTTATATCTATAATTTTGACCTTACTACTCAAAAACCTGAAAAGATTAAAATACAAATTGCCAATGATTTTGTAAATGGCAGGAGTGAAATGAAGGATGCTTCAAAATATATAAATTCATGGGCAGTTTCTCCTGATGGTAAAAGAGCTGTGTTCGGAGCAAGGGGAGATGTTTATACTGTGCCTGCCAAATCAGGCATTACAAAAAATCTTACAGAATCTTCGGGTGTGCACGACAGGAATGTTGAATGGTCGCCCAACGGGAAATATATCTCATTTATATCGGATGTTACCGATGAAGATGAAATTTATATTATCAAACAGGATGGCAGCGAACCACCGGTTCAGTTAACAGAAAATAGTACAACATACAAGTATAATCCTGTATGGTCACCTGATAGTAAAAAGTTACTTTGGGGAGATAAGGAATTATATCTGAAATATATTGATATTGATGCTAAAAAAGTTATAATTGTTGACAAAGCAACTGACTGGGAAATGAGAGATTACTCATGGTCGTCCGATAACAAATGGATAGCTTATACCTTACCTAAAAACAGAGAGTCTTCACAGATTATGATTTATAATCTTGATTCAAAAGAAATAAATCCTGTTACAGATGAATGGTATGACTCAGGTAGTCCGGTTTTCAGTAAAGACGGAAAGTATCTTTTCTATACTTCACAAAGGGATTTTAATCCGATTTACAGTAATACGGAATGGAACCATGCATATCGCGATATGAGCAAGATTTATTTAACAACATTACAAAAATCCACACCTTCGCCTTTTGAACCTGAAAATGATGAAGTAACTGTAAAAGAGGAAAAAGAGGAAGTGGAGGAAAATAAGAAAAATGAAGAAAAAGAAAAAAAGGATAAAAAACCCGATAAGGAAAAGGAACTTACCGTAAAGATTGATTTTGATGGTATTGTTGACCGCACTGTTGTATTACCTATTTCTGCTGCCAATTATTTTAATCCGAATCCCGTAGAAGAAAATATTTATTATACAAAATTTGCTGCCGGCGATAAAGGAACAAGTTTAAAAATGTTCAATCTTAAAGATAAAAAAGAAACTGACCTCGGTAATTATAGGAGCTTTATAATATCGGCTGATGAAAAGAAAATGTTTCTATCCGCAAATGGAAAGTATGCAATTATTGATCTTCCTAAATCTAAAATTGATATTAAGGATTATCTTAATCTTGATAATATGAAAATTTGGGTTGACCTGAAAGCAGAATGGCAGCAAATTTATAATGAAGCATGGCGGCAGATGAGGGATTTCTTTTATGCTCCCAATATGCATGGTCTGAATTGGGAAGAAATACACGATAAATATGCTCCGCTTGTTCAGTATGTGAACGACCGTAACGACCTGAATTATATAATTGGTGAAATGATAGGTGAACTAAGTATAGGGCATGCTTATGTTAGTGGAGGTGATAAGCATAATCCCAAAAGAATTCAAATGGGTTTACTTGGAGCGGAACTCAGTAAAGATAAATCAGGTTATTATAGAATTAAAAAAATACTGAAAGGTGAGAACTGGACTAAAAACACTCGTTCACCATTAACTGAAATTGGTGTTGATATCAATAAAGGAGACTATATTATTGCCATTAATGGTAAACCAACCAATCGGATGACAGATATTTATGCTTCCTTGATTAATACTGCCGGTAAACAGGTTGAACTAACCGTTAACGACAAACCATCGGATAAAGACAGTAAAAAAGTGATTGTTGTGCCTGTAGCTGATGAAAGTGATTTATACTATTTCAATTGGGTACAAAATAATATTAAAAAAGTGAATGAAGCTACAAACGGGCAGGTTGGCTATATTCATATTCCTAACATGAGTGTTGGCGGCTTAAATGAATTTGTTAAATATTATTATCCTCAAATAAATAAAAAAGCACTTATAATTGACGATAGAGGCAATGGCGGAGGTAATGTTTCTCCTATGATCATTGAACGTTTAAACAGGGAACTGGTATATTTGAGAATGAGCCGTAATACTTCATTGAATACTCAGCCGGGAGCTATGGTTGTTGGCCCGAAAGTATTATTGATTGATATGTACTCTGCTTCTGATGGTGACCTTTTTCCTTATCAGTTTAAAAAATTAGGTATTGGTAAAATTATAGGAATGCGCACATGGGGTGGGGTAGTTGGTATAAGAGGAGGTTTGCCGATTATTGATGGTGGCACATTAAGACGACCTGAATTTGCTACCTACGGTGCTGATGGTGAAGGATGGATTATTGAGGGTTATGGTGTTGATCCTGATATTGTTATTGATAATGACCCTGCAAAAGAATATGCAGGAGAAGATGAACAGTTGAATAAAGCTATTGAAGTGATTTTAGAAGAATTAAAAAGTTGGAAACCTTTGCCTGAAATCCCTGAATTTCCTGATAAAAGTAAATAATAATAATTTGTGAATTAATCAGTTTGGGTGGTTTTCTTTATTATTATATGTAATTATTATAGGTATTTTATCAGCGCTTATCAGCGAAAAACTTGTCCGCCCGTACGGGTGGATGGATCTGCGTCATTTAATTATTTAAAACTGTTTTATTGATTTTGACACTGATCAACGCAGATTTTTTATGATTAAAAAAAATATGAAAGTGACTAATCTCTAAATAATGTAAATTTTAAAACTGTTATGATAAACAAAAGTTTAATATACATTTGTATCCAAACCCTAATTCCATAAAGCCTCCAAAACTTTTTCCAAATCTAACACCTGCAGCTGTTAGCTGAAAGTTAAAATGGTTTATATTATTAGTTGATTCTGGTCCTATGTCCGGTTTGTAAGTATCTTTTCTAAATG
>JAUWKH010000009.1 GCA_030614305.1 Bacteroidota bacterium | reverse complement strand
CACAAATTTGGCAAAAGATTTTGAAGGGGTGGAAGTATTTTCTTTAAAAGTAAAATATCCGCAAGGAGCTGAAAAACAACTTATCAAAGCATTGACAAACCGTGAAGTTCCTTCCGGTAAGCTCCCTATTGAAGTCGGATGTGTTGTAAATAACGTTGGAACTGCTCTCGCTGTTTACGAAGCAGTACAAAAAAATAAACCTTTGTTTGAAAGAGTTGTTACAGTTACCGGAAAATCCTTAAAAAAACCATCAAATTTTTTGGTAAGAATTGGCACAGATTCATCTGACTTAATTGAAAAAGCCGGCGGACTTCCTGATGATACGGGAAAAATTATCAGTGGCGGTCCTATGATGGGAAAAGCATTAAATATGATTGATATTCCTATTGTAAAAGGTTCATCAGGAGTATTATTAATTGAAGATTCGGAAACAGAAAGGATGGCTGTTAAAAATTGTATCCGTTGTGCCAATTGCATTTCAGTTTGTCCCATGGGTTTGGAACCTGTTCTTTTAGCCCAATATTCTGAGAAAGAAATGTTTGAAAACGCTGAGAAGGAACACATACTGGATTGTATGGAATGTGGTTCCTGCCAATATACATGCCCCTCCGGCAGACCATTGCTGGATTATATCCGATTAGGAAAATTTAAAGTTGGCGAAATAATTAGAAACAGAGGAAAAAAATAGTATATATGAACTTACTTACGGTTTCGGGTTCTCCTCACATACATGGAGATAATTCAATAAAAAAAATTATGTATGGCGTTGTTTTTGCCATGATCCCTGCAATACTTGTATCAATTTACTTTTTTGGCTTGGATGCAGTTAAAGTATTGCTGATATCGGTTATTGCATGTATGTTTTTTGAATGGGCTATCCAAAAATATTTAATAAAAGGCCCTTTAACTATTAATGACGGCTCTGCATTGGTTACAGGTATTTTACTGGCATTCAATGTTCCAAGTAATTTACCGGTATGGATTATTATTATCGGAGCATTTGTTTCAATTGGCATTGCTAAGATGTCGTTTGGAGGTTTGGGAAAAAATCCTTTTAATCCTGCCTTGGTAGGACGTGTTTTTCTTTTGATTTCTTTTCCTGTTCAGATGACAAGCTGGCCCAAACCCAATCCTTTATTTGCAAGAAAAGTACTTGATGCTATTACAGGACCTACACCTCTTGGAAATTTAAAAGAAGAATTGACAGGCGGCAGAACTGTTCAGGACATTCTTGAACATGGCACTAAAATGATTGTTGACGGAAAGGAAGTGTTGTATCAGATTCCTGATTATGTTCAGGAACTATTAGGTAATATGGGTGGCTCCCTTGGTGAAATTTCGGTAGCTGCATTGATTATCGGTGCAATATATATGTTATGCAGAAAAATTATTACATGGCAAATACCTGTTGCATATCTGGGTTCAGTAATTGTTTTTACAGGAATTCTTTGGCTGATAAATCCGAATATTTATATAAATCCGCTTTTTCATCTCGTTACAGGTGGTTTGATGCTTGGAGTATTTTTTATGGCTACAGATATGGTGTCAACACCAATGTCGCCAAAAGGGCAATTAATATTTGGATTGGGATGTGGGATAATAACAGTAATTATTCGTGTTTGGGGAGCATATCCCGAAGGAGTGTCTTTTGCAATTTTGATAATGAATGCATTTGCACCATTAATTAACAAAGGTTTTAAACCTAAAAGATTTGGAGAAGTTGCTAAGAAATAAAAATCTAAAATAACAAATTATGGCTAAGAAAGAATCATCATTTTTAAATATGGTAATTACACTATTTGTTATTACAGGCATTGCCTCACTGGCTTTAGGAGGTGTTTATAATCTTACAAAAGAACCCATCCGGCTGGCAAAATTAGCAAAAGCAGAAAAGGCAATTAAGGAAGTTATCCCCGGCTTTGACAGATTAGAAATATTTACAGTAAAACCCGCAAACGGAACCGACTCACTTGTCTTTAACTGTGGTTATAAAAATAATGAATTGGTTGGTACTGCTGTTGAATCATATTCAAATAAAGGATATGACCCGACACAGATAAAAATCATGGTTGGGTTTACGCCGGATGGTAACATTAACAATACTGTTGTTATTCAACAAAAAGAAACACCCGGATTAGGTACCAAAATGACAAGCCCGAAGTTTAAAAACCAGTTTGTAGGGAAAAACCCAAAGAATTTTATTCTAAAAGTTAAAAGGGATGGTGGAGATGTAGATGCAATCACGGGTGCGACAATTAGTTCAAGAGCTTTTTGTGGTGCAATACAAAGAGCTTACGATGCTTATGAAAAAGAAAATAAGAAAATAAAACAATAAGAAATGAATCAATGGAAAAATTTCAGCAAAGGATTTATTAAGGATAATCCTGTTTTTGTGTTGCTACTGGGATTATGTCCTACATTGGCTGTAACTTCATCAGCAATTAACGGATTGGGAATGGGACTGGCAACAACGTTTGTACTGGTTTGTTCAAATATGGTAGTATCATTAATCAAAAATTTAATCCCCGATAAAGTGAGGATTCCCTCTTTTATTGTAATTATTGCATCTTTTGTAACTATTGTAGAGCTTATTATGGAAGGGTTTGTTCCTGCACTTTTTGAAGCACTTGGGATATTTATCCCGCTTATTGTTGTAAACTGTATTGTTTTGGGCAGGGCAGAGGGCTTTGCTTCAAAGCAAAGTTTTATTTCTTCACTTATTGATGGATTAGGTATGGGATTGGGCTTTGCTTTTGCTTTAACTTTATTAGGTGCTGTAAGGGAAGCTCTTGGTAATGGTTCAATATTCGGGTATAAATTTATTGAAGGCGATGCTATTTTAGTATTTATTTTATCGCCTGGTGCATTTATAGTTTTAGGATATTTAATTGCGTTACTTAACAGATTTAAAAAAGCAACATAAATATGGAATATTTAATAATTATAATCTCGGCAATTTTTGTTTCTAACATTGTATTGGCACAATATTTAGGAATTTGTCCTTTTCTGGGTGTATCGGGAAAAGTTTCAACCTCTGTTGGAATGAGTGGGGCAGTATTATTTGTTATGACCATTGCTACGATTGTAACATGGTTAATTCAAACTTATATTCTTGAGCCATTCGGAATTACATTTTTACAAACTATCAGTTTTATCCTTGTAATAGCTTCGCTTGTTCAGATGGTAGAAATTATTTTAAAAAAGATAAGTCCCCCGTTATACCAGGCATTAGGTATTTTCCTACCGTTAATTACAACCAACTGTGCTGTTTTGGGTGTTGCCCTGCTTACGGTTTCACGAAATTATAACCTGATGGAAGGTGTGGTTTTCGCAGTTGCAAGTGCTTTTGGATTCGGACTTGCAATGTTGCTTTTTGCCGGCATACGAGAACATCTTGACCTCATGGATGTTCCAAAAGGAATGCGTGGAGTTCCGATTGCTTTGGTTACAGCAGGAATTTTAGCTCTTGCATTTATGGGTTTTATTGGTTTGGTTTAATAATAATCCATTGCAATTTCTAAAATTATATTAAATTTGTCTGTGTAAATAATGCGGTCAAGAAAACGCCTGATTTTAATAATACTAAATACAACTTTCGGAAATAAACTTTTTATAGAGTACTTAAGATACCTGAATATATACAAAATATTTTACTATGTCAACAGATACCATCATTGAACTTGAAAACGTTTCGATTTTCCAAAAAAACGCTTTAGTATTATCTGATGTTTCTTTTAAGATAGACAATGGAGAATTTGTTTTTTTAATCGGTAAAACAGGAAGTGGAAAAAGCAGCCTGTTAAAAACTATTTATGCTGATTTGCCTTTAATTCACGGAAAAGCTTTTGTTTCCGGATTTGATTTAAATAAAATTAAGACAAAAGATATTCCTTTTCTGAGAAGGAAATTAGGGATTGTTTTTCAGGATTTTCAATTATTGAGCGACAGGACAGTAAGTGATAATTTATTGTTTGTGATGAAAGCAACCGGATGGAAAGATAAGAAAAAAATGAAGAGCCATATACAAGATACATTAACAAAAGTGGGATTAGGAACAAAGGGGTTTAAAATGCCTCATCAGTTATCAGGTGGTGAGCAGCAGCGCGTTGCAATTGCAAGGTCACTTATTAATAATCCGGAAATAATACTTGCTGATGAGCCAACAGGAAATTTAGACCCTGAAGCTTCAAATAGTCTGATGCAATTATTATTGGAAATAAGTCAGGCAGGAAGGGCTGTGTTTATGGCAACTCATAATTATAACTTAATCCATAAATTTCCTTCAAGAATTGTAAAATGTGAAAACGGGAAAATTATAAATTCAGGAAATATAACTAATTAATCGTTCAGCATTTATTTTGTTGGAATAAAGTCCGTTTAGTTTTTGTCTTCGTAGGTCTATATGATCTTCATCAAAATCATCTTTAAAAATGGTTTTTAATTTATTTTTTAATTGAAAGGAGTCATTGGCAATTACACACAAATCGTTCAATAATGTGCCGTTAAGCATTTTTTCGTTTACCAGACAAAAACGTCCGTTATAAAGAGTATTCAGTAGTTTTAGCTTTAATCCAGTTGCCTGAAATGTAACCAAAACATTTACATGAGCATTCCTGATCAGTTCAAACATTTTTTCATCATCAGGATTTGAGATAAGTTCAATATTTGGTTTTGAGCTAATTAGCTTTTTTATTTGTTCCGGAGGGTTCATGCCTGCAACTACCAATGGAAAATCAAGGTCGTTAAAAACCTTATTGATTAGGAAAGAAGCTGCATGGGCATTTTCAGGAACTTCAATATTTCCATGATATAATGCATATTTACCTGTACCGGGCTTAATATCCGGATTTTCGTTTCTGTGGAAACTTGGCAGGTAAACCACTTTTTTGTTTTTAAAGTGTTGTTGCAAATATTCAGTGTCTTTTTGTGAAACAACAAGCATCAAATCAGCATGTTTTAGTACATTTTGATACAATCGTAATTTTATGGTTTCAATAATAAAATAAAGTTTATTGTAAAGATTTTTGTCAACCTTAAATAAATTATAATAGTACCTGTGTTCAATATTGCTTTCGCGGTATATTTTTATTCTGTTTCTTAAACGGGCATCATCAATATAAAAACAACTGTGCAAGCCTTCAAAAATTATCGGGTAATCGTCTTTAAGTAAATTAGTAATTAATTCTTCCGATTTGCGACTTGAAACAATGTATGGCTTTAAGCTTAATGCTGATGAAAGACCGGTTTTTCTTCTGTAATAATTAACACTTTCGCAATATTTATTGAGTTCTTTTGAACGGTCTCTGCCCGGATATTCAATGCAATGTAAATGGATTTTTATGCCATTTTGATGAAGAGCTTTTATCTTGTAAAAAACATCAATAACACCTCCATAATTTGGTGGATAAGGAATATCAAACGAAACAATATGAATATGTTTTTCAGACATAAGGTTTATAAATATCAATTAAAACTTTTTCTTCGTTTTCCCAGCATAACTCTGTAGCTGCAAACTTAAGATTTTCTTTCCATCTATCCAATATTTTCGGATTATTTAGAATGCTATTGATTTTTTCAGCAATATGTTTGGGGTTATGATTATCTATAGTTTCGCCAATATCATATTTGTCAATAATCTTTTTTATTTCAACTAATTGTGATGCAAGCACAGGAACTCCGGCATTTATATAATCAAAAAGTTTGTTGGGTAAGCTATACCTGTAATTGATGTTTGTATCCTTATCAATAGTAATTCCTAAATCGGCAAATATGGTGTAATTGTATAATTTATCAAAAGGCTGTTTGGGGATAAATATTATCTTGTTGCCAAGATTTAATTCTTTAGAAGTTCTTTTCAGGATGTCAATTACATCACCTCCACCAATTATAAGCAATACCGCATCATTTACATACAGCATTGCTTCTACAAGTTCTTCGGCGCCCCGTTGAATATTAATTCCTGCTCCCTGAAGTAAAATGATTTTTTTATTTTTTGGAAGATTCAGGTCTTCCTTGGTTTTTGTTATTTTAAATTTATTTTTCGGAGATATGTTTCTTACAACCTTTATATCCACCCCATATTCATTTTTGTATAATTGAGCAATTGAATCATTAACAGTTAAGACATTCTTAAGTTTTGGAAAAATATTTTTTTCAATGGTCTTCCAGATTTTTTGAATGGTTTTTCTGTTTATCAGTTCAGGTGTTTCGGTAAAATATTCATGACTGTCGTAAACAATTGGAATTCTTTTTATTTTATGAATTAAATAATTTGGTAATAATGTGTCAAGGTCATTTGACACCAGAAGATTTGCTTTATGAAATAAAAGATATAAAAACAACCGGATATTATATTCTGAATAAAAAAGAGGTCCTTTCTCAAAGATGAGTTGCATACGTTTGGTTTTGTATGCTCTTTTTTCAAGTTTTTGACTATCATGTTTTACACGACCTACAAGCCTTACATCAAATCCTAACTTAAGCAGAGTCATACAAGCTTTATCAACTCTTTGGTCGGTTGACAAATCATTAATTACAGAAATTATTACTTTCTTCAATTTGCTGAAAAAAAATCTAAATTATTTCAATGGCCACTCTTTATAAATTCCTATAACAATATTTTATAAATATAACTAATTTTGTAAAATATTATTATTCAATAAAACATTTTATCTTTGGATTGGTTTTTGTTTTTTGTTACTTTGCACTCATATTTGATTAAAGAAAACCAATAATAATTATAAATGAATAGACTTCTTGTATTAATATTATTTTTATTCATTTCTTCAAATGCTGTACCGGCTATGTATATCAATACAAAAATTGACAGCCTTAACAGCCTTCTTAATACTTCTACCGACTCAGTTAAAATTGAAATCTTTAATGAATTAAGTAAAGCTTATGACACAATATCTTATGACAGATCATTAGATTATGCAAAGCAAGCGCTTGAATTAACAAAAAAAATTAAAAGTAAAGAAGATATTGCTGCTTCTTTAGACAGGGTTGCAAGAATATATTATTTCTTAACCAATTACGATGAATCAATTAATTATTTTATTGAATCATTGAAAATGAGAGAAAAAACCGGCGACAAAAAAGCTATTGCGCAATCTTATAATAATCTTGGAGTTGTTTATCTGAATTTAGAAAACGATATTAAAACATTGGAATATCTGCAGAAATCGTGGGACTTGAGCATAGACATCGGTGATGAAGAGCTTATGAAAAAGGCAGCTAACAATTTGGGGATTGTCTATATGAAATTGTCCAATTATGATAAGTCATTGGAATATTATCAGAAAGCATTAAAATTAACTAAAGAAACAGATATTAAACAACTATCCGTTTGTTTAAATAATATCGGAATGGTTTATTGGTATTTAAAAAATTATGATAAAGCATTAGAGTACTATCTGGATGCTTTAAAAATAAATGAAGAAGAAAAATATAAATGGAGTATTTCCAATACTTCAAGAAATATCGGGATAATTTATATAGAATCTCATAATTATAATAAAGCATCTTTATATCTTGAAAAGGCTTTAAAAATAGCTGAAGAAATTGATTCAAAACACTTAATTAAAGATTGCTATATTACTTTTTCCCATTTATATTTTGCAAAAGGTAATTACAAAAAAGCCTACGAATATCATAAAATGTATTCAGAAGTTAAGGATAGTATTTTTACAAAAGAACTTAGAAAAAATATTGCAGAATTAGAAGTGAAATTTGAAACTGTAAAAAAAGAAAAGGAAATTGAAATTTTAAAAAATGAGAAAGAAATCAATGTATTAAAATTAGAAAACAATAAAACTCAAAGAAATTTTTTAATAATTGTTTTATCACTTATCGTATTATTAATCATTATATTATATAGCCGGTATCTTCTTAAAATGAAAACTAACAAGCTCCTTGAAACTAAAAATCAACAATTAAATATCGCCATTGAAAAAATATCAAAATCGGAAGCAGACCTTAAAAAATTAAATACAACAAAAGATAAACTGTTCTCAATTCTCAGTCATGACTTAAGGAGTCCCTTCAGTTCCATTCTTGGCTTCTCCGAGATGTTATATTATAAAACCGGAGATTTTGATGCAGCCCAAATAAAAGAAATTGCTGCAACTATATATGAAACCAGTCGGGAAACCTTTGATCTTTTGGACAACATGCTCGAGTGGTCAAGGGCACAAACCGGCAGTATTATTTTTGAACCTGAAAATATTCACCTTAAAGATTTGGTTAACAGCACAGTTGGTTTATTGGCGAATAGTGCAAAGAAAAAAGATATTATTATTTCAAATGAAATTCCGGAACAAATATATGTTTTTGTAGATAATAATATGATAAATACTGTTTTAAGAAATTTACTTTCAAATGCCATTAAATTTACTCGCCAAAAAGGAAAGATAAAAATTACATCCCGTGATATTGATAATTTTATTGAAATTACGATGGCTGATTCCGGTGTAGGAATAAAGCCGGAAGACATTAAAAAACTCTTCGGGATAGATATAGGATTTTCCACAGTTGGTACAGATAATGAAAAAGGTACGGGATTGGGTTTAATTTTATGTAAAGAATTTATTAAAAAAAACAATGGTAAAATTTGGGTAGAAAGTGAATTAGGAAAAGGAAGTAATTTTATATTTACACTATCGAAGACAAAGACAACCGACTGAATATCTGCGACTGATATTGTATTTAAAAAACCTCAAAAAAATTTGGAAAACTAATTATGATAATGAAAAAGATAATAAAAACGCCCTTTAACGTGGAATGACCGATATAGATACAAAAAAGATTGATAATAGAAAAATTTCCAGCAAGTTGATAAGGCGATTAATGATTTTTGCAGGGAGCTTCTTTGTGGGTCTTGGGATTCTTGGAATATTCTTACCTGTTTTACCTACAACTCCATTTCTTTTACTTGCTGCTGCATGCTACACTAAAAGTTCAAAAAGGTTTTACAATTGGCTCATAAATAACAAGTGGCTGGGAATTTACATTAAAAATTATCGGGAAGGAAATGGGATTCCATTAAAAGTAAAGATTTTATCTATTTCTCTTTTATGGTTTACAATAGGGTATTCAGTTGTTTTTGTAGTTAACACTTTTCTAATTCAAGTCATTTTAATTCTAATAGCTATAGGTGTTACTATACATGTTCTCTCTATCCGAACTTTTAGAAAATGAAAAGTTTGAAAGGTTTTGCAGTCAGGCAACTACCGTTATACTTGCCCTGTTAATTTAAAATTTTAAAAAAGGAATTTTTTTATTAAAATTTCGCATTCTTGCCCTGATTTTTCTTAGCCGTAATTAAACTAACAATAACTACTGCCAGGAATGCTAATACAAACGAGACAAAGCGAACACTGATCATATCATCAAGCACTGTTATCTTTGACCATACAATAGTTGATACAGCACCGGTGATCATTCCTGCCAACACACCCTGACTGGTGGTACGCTTCCACTTGAGTAAAAGTAACAAAGCCGGTCCGAATGAAGACCCCAGACCAGCCCAGGCATAAGAGACCATAGAAAATATCAATTCTTCGGAAGTAACAGCAATTATAAAACCGAATAAACCTATTGCTACTGTAATTATACGACTGAGATAAAGCAGTGCTTTTCCTGAAACATCCCTTCCAAGTGTTTTGTGATAAAAATCCTCAATGACCGATGAAGTGATAACAAGCAACTGGCTATCGGCTGTTGACATCATAGCTGCTATTGCTCCTGAGATAAAAATGCCGGCAAGCCATGCAGGCAATAGAGTCTTTGCCAGTTGAGGCATTACATGCTCTACGTCGGCAAAATGCCCATGTCCATATATTGCCAGACCCACAAGTCCTATTAGTATAGTACCTGTGAAAGCCGGTATAGCCCAGGCTATAGCTATTCGCCGGCTGATCTTAATTTTATCACTGTTTTTTATTGACATGAACCTGGTAAGAAGGTGAGGCTGTCCCATGTATCCGAATCCCCAGCTCAAACCGCCGATTATAATTGATACGGCTGCCCACCCTGTGGCGCCACCCACTACACTGATAAATTCATTTCCTGAAGAGTCAATAGCTGCTCCCAATGTATTTCCATGTGTGTATATTTCAAAAATACCAACTACCGGCAGGATGATCAGCGTGCCTATCATTATCATGCCCTGAATGAAGTCGGTCCAGGCAACTGCAAAAAAGCCACCCATCATAGTATAGAAAATTACTACTGCTGTTCCGATAACAACACCCCAAAACTGTGGAATGTCAAATGTTACATTCAGTATTTTACCTGCACCGTTAAATTGAGCACCAAGATAAAATGTGAAAAAGAAGATAATGATTAATGTTGCAACAACGCGTATTAACTTTCCTCCTTTACCTAAGCGTTGAGCGAAAAAATTCGGAATTGTAATAGCTTTAACTCTTTCTGACTCTTTACGAAGGTCCTTAGCAATTACAAACCAGTAAAAGATAATCCCAAGTACACATCCCAAAGCATCCCACATCGTCATCAGTCCGAATGCCATTGCTGCACCTGGCAACCCAAGTAATATCCATACCGACTCTCCTGATGCCCGCTCGGAAAAAGCTACTACCCATGGATTCAGCTTTCTTCCGGCAAGAAAAAAATCATTGTGTGACTTATTCTTGCGATAAGTCAAAAAACCCACCAACAGGACGATGATAAGATATAAAATGAAACCGATAAAAGTGTAGTTCATGGATGGATATATGATTTTTTAAAGAACACAAAGATAAAACAACATTGTAATTTACCATAAAATGTAAATTATTTTATTTGAAAAATCAACGGTCGTAAGGGAAAATGAAAATTTGTAATGTTAAGAAAAATTCGGGTGCGTTTCAACGTATTTTCCAATAAGCATTCTCATCATCATCGTCATCATCATCTTCCCATTCATAGCGTTTTGGCTGAGGTCCGGTCTTTCTATAATAAAATGCCAAAACCAAACCGGCTACTAATCCCATCAAATGCGATTCCCATGAAATATTCTTTTCCGGGAAAAAATCAGGGAAAATGCCCCAGATCATGCTACCATATAAAAATGTTACAATCAAAGTAATTGCCAGTAATCTCGGATTTTTTCTTATTAAGCCACTGACAAAAAGAAAGGCTGCCAGACCATAAACCACGCCACTTGCTCCAATATGAAAAGCTTCGCGGGCACCAAACCAAACCCAGATCCCGGTTATTAAATAAATCAGGAAAAATACTCTATATGCAATTTTTTTATAAAAATAAAAAAGAGCAACACTTAAAACAAATAAAGGAAACGAATTAGCAAACAAATGCGAAAAACTACTGTGGATCAATGGCGAGGTAATAATACCAATTAATCCTTTTGCGGTAAGTGGATAAATTCCAAAATGTGAAAAATCCAGATTAAAAAGAACCTCAATAATTTTTACCAACCAAATCAATAAAAGAAAGAAAAAAGGAAATACAAGACTGAGATAAAATTTTTGTTTTTCAGGATTCACAATTAGAAAATTAATGAATTAGATAGTAATACGATATTATGCCCGCCCGCAAATGTTATTCCAAACAAAAATACTGACAAATTTTTTATTATATAGTATTTATATATAAATTTGCTAATTAAACAAGCAAAATAAAATGAAACTTTCAGTCTTAAACGCTATTTCGCCTGTTGACGGGCGTTACCGTAAAACAACCGAATCGCTGGCATATTATTTCTCTGAAGCCGCTTTTATCAATTACAGAATATTTGTTGAAATTGAATATTTTATTGCATTATGCAATATACCTTTACCTCAGCTAAAAGATTTTGATAACAATCTGTTTGAAAAACTTAGAGCAATCTCAAGGGATTTTACATTTGAAGAGGCACAACTGGTAAAAGATATTGAAAAAACCACAAATCATGATGTAAAGGCAGTTGAATATTATCTAAAGAAAAAATTTGAAGATTTCGGATTAAAACAATATAAAGAGTTTATTCATTTTGGTTTAACCTCTCAGGATATCAATAATACTGCAGTTCCTTATGCCCTGAAATTAGCTTACCATGATGTATTAAAACCGCTTTATACGGAATTGTTAAATAAACTTATTCATAGATCAAAAGAGTGGAAAAAAATACCTATGCTTGCCCGAACGCACGGACAACCGGCTTCTCCCACTATTTTAGGAAAAGAAATTTATGTTTTTGCCGAACGTTTGAAAAATCAATTTGATTTGCTTGAAGAAATACCTTTTTCTGCTAAATTCGGTGGAGCAACAGGAAATTTTAATGCTCACCATGTAGCTTATCCCGAAATAAATTGGATTGAATTTGCCGATAATTTTGTTAAAAACCATCTCGGACTGAAACGTCAGAAAACAACAACGCAAATTGAACATTACGACAATATGGCAGCTTTTTTTGACAATCTTAAAAGAATAAACACAATTCTGATTGATTTTAACCGCGATATATGGACTTATATCTCAATGGATTATTTTAAGCAAAAAATTAAAGAAGGAGAAGTTGGTTCATCTGCAATGCCACATAAAGTTAATCCTATTGATTTTGAAAATTCAGAAGGAAACCTTGGTGTTGCGAATGCCTTGTTCGAATATCTTTCATCAAAGTTACCCATATCAAGACTTCAAAGGGATTTAACCGATTCAACAGTTACACGAAATATCGGAGTTCCGGTTGCACATACAATTATTGCCCTGAAATCCATTTTAAAAGGCTTGGATAAACTTATCTTAAATAATGAAAAAATTAATGATGACCTTGAAAATAACTGGGCTATAGTATCAGAAGCCATTCAAACAATTTTAAGACGGGAAAATTATCCTGATCCATACGAATCCCTGAAAGAACTCACACGAATAAATCAAAAGATCACAAAAGAAACAATCAGGGAATTTATTGACAGCCTTGATGTTTCTGATGATGTTAAAAACGAACTAAAACAAATTTCTCCAGGGAACTATACAGGAGTTTTTTAATTACTTGACAATTTTTTCCACTTCTATTATAATTATATTTAATATCTTTGCCGAAAATTTTAAATTATGGATTTAAGCGAGATATTAGCAATTTCAGGAAAACCCGGATTATTTAAGATGGTTGCAAAAACCAAAAACGGTGTTGTGGTTGAATCATTAATTGATGGAAAAAGAATTCCTGCCTTTGCTCATGAAAAAATAAGTTCTTTAGAGGAAATCAGCATTTTTACTGAAGATGAAGACTTGTCATTAAAAGAAGTTTTTAAATTAATCCACGACAAGCAAAATGGTGAAAAAGCTGTTGATCATAAATCAAATAATAAAACCCTTAAATCATTTTTTGAGGAAGTAATTCCAAATTATGATAAAGACAGGGTTTATGTTTCGGATATCAAAAAAGTTATCAATTGGTATAATATGTTAGTTGAGAAAGATATTCTTGATTTTTCAGAAACAGAAGAAAAAAAGGAAGAAGAAAAAGCCGAATCCAAAACCGAAGTAAAATCAGTGGAGGAACAAAAAACCGAATCGGAAAAAGAAACAGAACCGGATGAAAAAAATTCATGATTTTAATGTTTACGCAAATCACCGTTTAAATTCCGATACCTTTATTCTTGAATTAAAAGCACCGGAAAAGCTTCCCGAAATATTTCCAGGTCAGTTTGCACAACTCAAAATCAATAACCACCCACAGGTGTTTTTAAGACGACCATTTTCAATTCATGATGTTGATTACGAAAAAAATACAATTAGTTTTTTTATAAAAATTATTGGCAAAGGAACCCGTTCGTTGCAAAAACTAAATAAAAAAAATAGCATTAATGTAATTTACCCTCTCGGAAACTCTTTTAATTTGCCTAAACAAAACAATGTTTTATTAGTTGGAGGAGGGACGGGAGTTGCGCCCTTATTGCTTTTATCCAAATCTTTAAAAAACAAAAATATCAGCCCTGTTATTTTAATCGGGGGACATAGCAGAAATGATATTTTACAAATCAAAGAATTTGAGAAATACTGTAAGGTTTTAATTACTACCGAAGACGGTACTCTTGGCGAAAAGGGCTTGGTTACACAGCATTCAGTTTTTCAAACACATAAATTTCCTTTTAAAAAGATTTATACTTGTGGTCCTGAACTAATGATGAAAGCAATTGGTAAATTTGCAAAAAAGAATAATATTGAATGTGAAGTGTCTTTGGAAAATACTATGGCTTGCGGATTCGGAGCTTGTTTATGCTGTGTGGTTGAAACGAGTGAAGGTAATAAATGTGTTTGCACAGAAGGTCCTGTTTTTAATCTAAAAGACTTAAAATGGCAGATTTAAAAGTAAAAATCCAAAAATTAGAATTAAAAAATCCTGTAATGACTGCTTCCGGAACTTTCGGCTATGGAGAAGAATATACAGATTTTTTTGATATCAGCAAATTAGGAGGAATTATTGTTAAAGGGATAACAATAAAGCCAAGAGAAGGCAATCCCTATCCGCGTATGGCTGAAACAGCTTCGGGAATGTTAAATGCCGTGGGACTTCAAAATAAAGGTGTTGATTATTTTATTAAAAACATCTATCCTGAAATCAAAAATTACAACACAAACATAATTGTAAACATCAACGGTTCCACAATTGAAGAATATATTCAGGTAGCTGAAAAAATCAATGAACTTGATAAAATTCCTGCTATTGAATTAAATATTTCATGCCCGAATGTTAAAGAAGGAGGTATGGCTTTCGGAACAAATCGCTTGTCTGCAATGGCTGTTACTAAAGCTGTTCGCAAGGCTTATAATAAAACTTTAATTGTTAAACTCTCACCCAATGTTACAGATATTACAGAAATTGCCAAGGCAGTTGAAGGAGCAGGTGCCGATTCTATTTCTTTGATAAATACCCTGCTGGGCATGGCAATTAATGCTGAAACCCGTAGGCCTGTTTTATCAACAATTACCGGCGGTTTATCCGGACCCGCTGTAAAACCTGTTGCTTTAAGAATGGTTTGGCAGGTTTACAAAGCAGTTAAAGTACCTGTTATTGGTTTAGGTGGAATTATGAATGCTTCAGATGTTATTGAATTTATTATTGCAGGAGCTTCCGCAATTCAGGTAGGCACAGCTAATTTCATTGATCCTCAGATTACCGTTAAAATTATTAACGGAATTGAAGAATACCTTAACAGACACAAGATTGATTCAATAACGGAATTGATTGGTGCACTTGAAGTTTAAAATATATAAAGCCATACAAAAACAGAAGATTTTACAGTGCTACCTTAAAAAAAACTATTAATTTTAGTATATAACCAATTATATAACAAAAATTATTCCTTGGCTTTTAATTCATCCAACTCAGACTTCAGATTTGAATTTTCTTCTGTTAATTTTTTATTTGAAGCTTCTGTTTCACCGATTTTTGTTTTGAGGTCTTTATTTTCAGCATTTAATTTTTCTGCGTCTGTTTTTAAATGTTTTATATCTGTTTGAAATAAAACAATCTTATCTTCTAATAGCTGGAAGTTATTTATATTTTCTGCCATGATTTCAAATTATTTAAATTCATAAAAAATTTTGAGTTTAATCAAAAACAATTTTTAATTTCTGCCCTTCAAGTATAAAGTCAGGGTCTTTGATGTTATTGTCTTTGGCAATTTTCTGATATTTTAATCCATCACCATAAAAGCTTTCCGCAATTAAATATAATGTTTCTCCCCATCTGACTGTATATGCAACCTCTTCACATTTTTGTTTAGATTGCAGGCTTTCACTTGTTAATGTTTCTTTTTGTTTATTAAGCTCTGCAATTTGTGATGTTAGCTGTATATTTTCATTTTTCAGATTTTGAATCTGTTGTTCCATCCGGATTTTTTCATCTTTAGAAACTGTTTCTCCCGATGGTAAGAACAAAACCAATAATATAGCTGCAATAGCTAATATAACAATGATAATCAAAAGAATTATTGTATTCTTTCGATTTTTTGAACTTTTTTCAATCTTTTTCAAAAGTTGAAAAGATTCAAGGTCGGCATTACAATTCGGACAAGTTTTTGCCTCCTCCTTAATTCCTGTGGTCTTACAAACTGGACATTCCATTTCTTTAATATTTTATGAATAATACTGTTTTAAATTTTTAGCAATATACAATTTTATTTGTTATATGTCAAATATATATGATAAAACAAGATAAAAATAGATTTATAAAGGCTTAATATATTTTATTCAACTTTTGTCTTTTATCCCATACGGGCCCATGCGGGCTAATGAAACGAAGTGAATCCGTATGGACTTCGTGTCGTTTGCTTCGCTTCACTTTTATCTTTTGTCTTGTGATTTGGATTACTTCATCGAATTTACAATCATAGCAACCTCATTTGCCATTTTTTGATTATATTGAAAAGCTAAATCCTGGTAGTTTATCAGGTCAACAAGAGTTCCGATGAGGCATAATCCTCCGGTAAATAAATACAGTAGCCCCATTCCTATCTGACCTACTAAAAACCGCTGGACTCCTGCTACTACTATAAATCCTAAAAGAGTGCATAACAAAATCGTCATAGGATCGCGGCGACGGGCACGATAAATGTTTGCAAAATTCTGAATCTGATTATCAGAATAATCTTTGGTTAAACCCTGAACAAAAATCAGTTCATGTCCGGTTAATTCAGGCATAAATTGTAAAATGTTTCCCATAATTTTAAGTTTTAATGATTAATTTATAATTCTTTATTGATCTTTTGAATAAAAATATAATTCTATATGTTAAAATAACAACTGCAAAAATACCTAATGGATGGGCATTAAATGATTTTGTAATCTCACCATGAAAAAAATACGAAATAGAATGACCTAATCCGCATCCGGGGCAGTATTTAAATCCAAGATTATGGAACACACAAAAACTGTAATGATCATTCTCAGGTATAGTTAATGCAAGTGAAATAAGTGCTACCAACCATATAAGAGCCTCAAGATTTGCCCTGATAAATTTTAAAATTATTATTACTGAATTTTTCAAGTATGGATAATTTTATATTCAATT
>JAUWKH010000097.1 GCA_030614305.1 Bacteroidota bacterium | reverse complement strand
CGCTAACTTCTTCTATTGTTTCGGCAACTCTTGTTACTTTTACTCCAATTATTTCAGCATTCGGAATATCTAAAAATTCAAGATTTTCTCTTGAAATATCTTTAACCTTTATTGAATCTCCAATGTCAAGATTTGAAATATCCAAAACAATATTATCAGGCAGGTGTTCAACAAGAGCTTTAACTTTAAGTTTTCTTATTTTTTTAACTAATTGTCCGCCTCTTAGTACACCGATTGCACTTCCTTCAATTATAACAGGAAGTCCGATAATTACAGGTTTTCCGGATAAATTTTCAAGAAAATCCACATGTAGAATTTTGTCTGTTACAGGATGGTATTGAATATCCTGCAATACGGCATTATATTCTTTACCGTCAATACTTAATTTAATGATAAAAACTTCGGGTGTGAAAATAATTTTTACAAAATCTTTTTCATCTGCTATAAAATGAATTTGCTCCTTACCTCCGTAAAGAACACAAGGCACCTTGCCTAATTTTCTGTTCATTTTAGCATCCTTTTTCCCTACGTTCTCCCTGAGAGAACCGCTCATAGATACTGTTTTCATGTTTAAAAATGTTTAATTATTAATTTAAAATTTAAAAAGTGAACTTATTGATTCGTAGTTTTCAACTCTTTTTATTACTTCTGCAAATAATTCGGCTGTTGAAAGAACTTTAATTTTATCACTGTGTTTTTTCAATGGGATTGTGTCGGAAACCACAATTTCAGTAAATTGAGACTTTTCAATTTTTTCGTATGCATCTCCTGAAAATACAGGGTGTGTGCAAAAAGCTCTTACACTTGCAGCACCGTTTTCCATCATAAGATTGGAAGCTTTTTCCATAGAACCTGCTGTATCTATAATATCATCAACCAAAACAATATCCCGTCCTTTCACATCTCCAATTAATGCCATTTTTTTTATTTCATTAGGTTTTGATCTTTGTTTATAACAAACCACAAAATCGGTATTCAAATATTTTGCGTAAGATGCAGCTCTTCTTGTACCTCCCGTATCGGGTGATGCAATAGTAAGATTAGGTAAATTTAGTTCTTTTAAATAAGGAATAAAAATTGATGAAGCGTATAAATGATCAACCGGAACATCAAAAAATCCCTGTATTTGGTCGGCATGTAAATCAAGAGTAATGATCCTTTGAACACCTGCTGCGGTTAACAAATTTGCAATTAATTTTGAAGCGATTGAAACCCTTGGTTTATCTTTTCTATCCTGTCGTGCAAATCCGAAATAGGGTATAACCGCAACAATATTTCTTGCAGATGCCCTTCTGGCTGCGTCTATCATTAACAACAGTTCAAGAAGATTATCAGCCGGAGCAAAAGTAGATTGTACTATAAAAACATCCCTGCCCCTGATGTTATCTTCATACGAAGATTGAAATTCACCGTCAGAAAAATCAGTAACAATTACATTGCCTAACTCCTGCCCGTAGCTGGCAGCAATCTTCTCAGCTAAATATTCTGTAGCTCTTCCCGAAAAAATATTAACTAATCTATTTGACATAATGTTACAGGTTTTGATATTTCAGGTTGCAAAAATATGATATAATTTAATATGCTACAAAATAATATTCACTATTATTAAAAAATGTTATTAATCAATAAAAACTTTTCAATATCTTTGCACTTTGAAAGACAGATAAAAATAAATTCGGAATTTAATGAGACTTGAAAATATGCCCGGGTGGCGGAATTGGTAGACGCGTTGGTCTCAAAAACCAATGAGGTAACACTCGTGCCGGTTCGATCCCGGCCCCGGGTACAAAACAAGACAAAAGACATCCATACGGACTCCCGTTGGTCGAAAGATAAAAGATAAAAGTTTTAAGCTTTCTTTACACAGAGAGCTTTTTTTAATATTAAATTTTAATTATGACTAAACCTAATAAATATTTTTCTGTTTATCTGCCAATAATTTTTGCTGTTATTTTAATAATAGGAATTTTTATCGGTAGTAAACTTACTTATATCTCTTCTTTCAACAACAATATATTTCCCATTAGCTTAAATAAATACAATAAAATATCCGATATTATTAATTATATTGAACAGGATTATGTTGATTCGGTCAATCATAAAAAATTAACCGAAGAATCAATTATTGGAATGTTGAAGGAACTTGACCCTCATTCACAATATATTCCTGCAGAAGAATTTAATGAAGTTAACGACCAACTACTCGGTAATTTTGAAGGTATTGGAATACAGTTCAGAATTGAAAAAGATACAATTGCCGTTATAAATACAATTTTAGGAGGTCCTTCTGAAAAATCAGGAATTAAAGCCGGAGACAGAATAGTTAAAATTAATGATACACTTGTTGCAGGAATAAAAATTAAAAATAAAGACGCAATAAAAAAATTAAAAGGAAAAAGAGGAACCAAAGTAGAAGTAAGTATTTTCCGCAGGGGAGTCAATGACCTTATAAATTTTAACATAATAAGAGATGTAATTCCTACTTACAGTCTTGACATTGCCTATATGATTAACGATTCTATCGGATATATAAAATTAAATAAATTTTCAGCTACAACTTACGATGAATTTATCAAAGCATTAAAAGAGTTAAAACAAAAAGGCATGTTCAAATTAATTTTGGATTTACGAGGAAACATCGGTGGTTATCTTCAGTCGGCAATTAAAATTGCAGATGAATTTTTAGAAGATAAGAAATTGATTGTTTATACAGAAGGTAACAGCAGACCGAAAAATTTCGCTTATGCCACTGAAAAAGGTTGTTTTGAAAAAAACGAACTTATTGTTTTAATTGATGAAGAATCAGCATCAGCCAGCGAAATTATTGCAGGAGCTATTCAGGATAATGACAGGGGCTTGATAATAGGACGAAGATCGTTTGGCAAAGGATTGGTTCAAGAACAATTGAATTTTCCTGATGGATCTGCTCTGCGATTAACAGTTGCCAGGTATCATACACCTACGGGCAGATGTATACAAAAATCTTATGAAAATGGCATTGAAGATTATTACATGGAATTTTATAATCGATATACAAACGGTGAACTGGAAAATGCTGACAGCATTCATTTTGATGATTCATTAAAATATATCACTCCTGAAGGTAATATAGTTTATGGTGGTGGTGGGATTATGCCTGATATTTATGTGCCAATTGAAAAAAATATAAAATTGAAATATTATAATCAACTAATTAATAAAGGATTAATTTTCAGATATGCCTTTGAATATACTGATAAAAACAGAGACCAACTCAGTACTTATAAAACCTTTGAAAATTTTAATACGGATTTCATAATATCCGATTTGATATTTAATGATTTTCTAAATTTTGCTGAAGAGAATGGTGTTGAAAAGGAAAATAAAGGAATAAAGTATGCAAGCGAAAGAATAAAAATATTATTAAAAGCCTTTATCGGGCGCAACTTGCTTGACGATAAAGGCTTTTATCCGATATATCATAAAGTAGATAAAACTTTTCAGAAGGCTGTGGAGTTGTTATAGATAATTTGAAATATAAAAGAAGATTTTTTAATCCTGCGGAAAACATGAGATATTAGTGATCTTGATTCTGCTATGTATTTTATACATTTATTATATAATAACAAAAAAGTATCGTTTAAATTTATCAAAATTTAAGTTTTATTCCAACTCTTTCCTACATCTAAAATAATCCAAACTTTGCGGGTTTGCTAACGCATCCTTATTTTTCACTTCCTCACCATGAATTATTTTCTTCACTGCAATTTCTATTTTTTTCCCATTGATAGTGTAAGGAACATCAGGGACATCAAGAATAACAGCAGGAATATGCCGCGGACTGCAATTTGTTCGTATCAGGGAAGCGATTTTTTTCTTTAAGTCATCAGTAAGTTTATATTTATTATTTAGTTTGACAAATAAGATCACGCGTTCATCATCCTCAAATTTTTGCCCCACAACAACCGAATCATCAATTTCCTCCATATTTTCAACCACACGGTAAATTTCTGAAGTACCGATTCGAACACCACCTGGATTTAAAGTTGCATCCGAGCGTCCGAACATTGTAATGCCACCATGTTCACTTATACGAATATAATCTCCGTGCCACCATATATTTTTATAAACTGTAAAATAGGCATTTTTATATTTTTCTCCGCTTTCATCATTCCAGAAATATATCGGCATGGAGGGGAAGGGGGATTTACAAACCAGTTCGCCTTTATCCCCGATAACCGTATTACCATTTTCATCAAAACTGTCAACGTCCATACCTAATCCGCTGCATTGAATTTCGCCTTTATAAACCGGCAGAATTGGATTTCCCAATACAAAACATGAGATAATATCAGTACCTCCTGAAATTGAAGAAAGCTGAACATTTTTTTTCCATTTATCATAAACATATTCAAAGCTTTCATCTGATAAAGGAGAGCCGGTTGAAGTAATTGCTTTCAGTTTCGGGAAATCGGAAATTTCTTTAGGTACAATACCCGCAGCTTCAAGCGAGGCAATATATTTTGCACTCGTCCCGAAAATTGAAATGTCCAGTTCATCAGCCATTTTAAGTAAAGCATCAGGTGCAGGATAAAACGGGTTTCCATCAAAACAAACAATTGTAGAACCAACAGCTAAAGAACTAACAAACCAGTTCCACATCATCCAGCCGCAAGTTGTAAAATAAAAAATTACATCATCTTCATTAAGGTCGCAATGCAGAACTAATTCCTTTAAATGTTGAATTAATGTACCACCTGCTGAATGGATAATACTTTTCGGAAGTCCTGTTGTTCCTGAGGAATACATAATATAAAGCGGATGATCAAAAGGTAATTGTTCAAAGGTCATTTCTTCTTTTGCAGGTTGAGCCAGGTCTTCCCAACTCATGGCTTTTGGCATTGCTTCTAAATTCAGATTACCGGTATATTTTATCATCACTACATTTTCAACAGATGGTAATTTATCAAGGATGCCTTTTAACTTTTCCTGCGAATCAAATATTTTACCTTTAAAATAATAGCCGTCTGCCGAAAAAATGATTTTGGGTTCTATCTGGCTGAACCGGTCAAGCACACCTTTAATTCCAAAGTCGGGAGATGAAGATGACCATATTGCTCCTATTGAAGAAGCAGCAAGCATAGCAATTATAGTTTCGGGCATGTTGGGCATGAACCCGGCAACACGATCGCCTTTTTTAATGCCGAGTCTTTTCAAGCCTTCGGCTACTTTGTGAACTTCATCAAACAGTTCTTTATATGTAATCGTTTTTTTAACTTTATCTTCTCCACGGAAAATAATTGCCGGATGCTTATCTCTTCGTCGTAGCAGGTTCTCGGCATAATTTAATCGTGCACCGCTGAACCACTTAGCTCCGGGCATTTTTTTTGGTTCATCAACTACTTTGTCATATTTTTTTGAATAAATAATTTGAGAATAATCCCAAAATTCTCCCCAAAAATCTGTAATATTTTCAATACTCCATTGATGAAGATTGTAATAATCTTTTATATCTTGGTTGTACTTTTTCCTGATCACGTTCAGGAATTCATTCATCTGTGATCTTTCTGCTTTTTCTTTTTTTGGTTGCCAAAGGGTTTTATATTTCATATTGGTAAGTTTTGGTATTAAGGCCAAATTTCGTCATTTTTTTGAAAATACAGGTGTTTCTTACGGGATTTTGTTTTTTTATTATTTTTTGAGACTATCAGGTCGTCCCTATGGGACTTTCCTTAGCTTGATTTTTTTATTCACAGGACTGCCGTCCTGTGTTACAAATAGTCCGTCCCTATCGGGACTTTCATTAGCTTGGTTTCCTAACTAACCAGACTTTCGTCCTGTGTTACAAATAGATCATGCCTACGGCATTTTGTTTTCTAAATTCCATAAGAACATACTGTTTGTAGCTCTTGAAAATATAGGTCTTTCTTACGGGATTTTGTTTTTTTTAAGTTCCGTAGGAACGTCCTATTTGTAGCTCTGAACGGCAGTTCAGAGATAAATTATAATTAATAATGTAAAATCCCGTAGGGATGACCTGATTTCAGATCCCGATATGTCTTGAAATAACCAGTCGCTGGATTTCGGAAGTACCTTCGCCAATTTGTAATAAACGCTGATCGCGATAAAATCGTTCAACGTCATAATCTTTCATTAAACCGTAACCACCATGAAGCTGGACAGCTTCATCAGCTACTTGCCTGGCAATTTCCGAACAATAAAGTTTTGACATTGCAGCTTCTTTCCCGAAAGGTTTATTGTTGTCTTTCAGCCAGCATGCTTTGTAAAGCAGGTTACGTGCCAGTTCAATTTTTGTTGCCATATCTGCAAGTTTAAAAGCATTGACCTGGAATTTACATATTGGCTTACCGAATTGTTTTCTTTCCTGTGAATATTGCAATGCCAGTTCAAAAGCGCCCTGGGCGCAACCTAAGCCCATTGCAGCTATTGATAATCTTCCGTTGTCAAGTGTGCTTAACATAATCTTTGAGCCTTGACCAATTTTACCTAAGAGGTTTTCTTCAGGCACTTTGCAATCATCAAAATAAAGTTCGGCTGTGTCTGAAGCTCTCCACATCATCTTGCCATGCATGGTAGCTTGCTTAAATCCGGGCGTTCCTTTTTCAACAATAATACAAGTGAATTCTTTTTTCCCGTCTTTTTCACCGGATACTGTCTGAACAGTTGAACCAATGGAAATAT
>JAUWKH010000398.1 GCA_030614305.1 Bacteroidota bacterium | reverse complement strand
TTCTGAGCTGCTACATACGAACTGATTTTATCAGACAGAAGCTCCTTTTCAAATACAGGAATTAATTTTATTATTTCTTCATTAAAATAAAAATTATCCTTCAATTTTTGATTAATTGTACTGATCATTATTTGAACTGCCTGATTTTGACGATTCTTTTGGAAATATCCGTTGTATTTAGTAAGTTTCCGGTATTCGGTAATTATATTCCAGATCTTTTCAATTCCAACTTTGTTTAAAGCCGAACAGGTTTCAACCACAGGACTCCAGCCGGATTCAATTGATTGAAATAAGTGTAAAACATTTTTATATAGCGATTGAGCTAATTTAGCTTTTGATAAATTATCGCCGTCAGCTTTATTTATTACGATAACATCAGCCATTTCCATTATTCCTCTTTTAATACCTTGAAGTTCATCACCGGCACCGGGAAGCATAAGTAACAGAAAAAAATCAACCATTGAATGAACAGCAGTTTCCGACTGACCCACTCCAACTGTTTCAACAAAAATTGTATCATAACCCGCAGCCTCGCAAAGAGTTATTGTTTCTTTTGTCTTCCTTGCCACTCCACCAAGCGAACCTGCTGAAGCAGACGGACGGATAAATGCACTTTCATTTGCAGCCAGTTCTTCCATACGAGTCTTATCACCCAGAATACTTCCTTTACTCCTTTGACTGCTTGGGTCAATAGCAAGTACTGCAACTTTTTTTTGCAGATTAATAAGATACATTCCCAAAGCTTCGATAAATGTACTTTTGCCAACTCCCGGGACCCCGGTAATGCCTATACGAATGGAATTACCGGCATAAGGCAAACAATTTTCAATTATTTGCTGTGCTAATTTTTGATGTTCAGGCAAAGAACTTTCAACAAGTGTGATTGCTTTACTCAATATCATCCTGTTGCCTGACCTTATACCATTACAAAATTCACTAAGTTTTATGGATTTTTTCTTAGCCAGCCTAAATTTTTTCACAGCATCTACATTAATTGAATCGGGTTGTTCAATACCATTATTGACTTTTAAAGCAGAATCAATATGTTTTTTTCTTTCTGACATTTAATGTTTTAACATTTTATTTTACAAAGGTAATCAGTTTTTTTAAATTTTACTGAACATTCCATTTCTATAATATCCCCGGATGGGCATAATTTCAACTGTTTACTATTTTTCGTAATAGAGAAATGGGCTAAAAAATATTTTGATGTGCTAGAAATGAAATAAAATTCTACTAAGGTTAATGGTTTGAAGATAAGGTTTTTAATAAAATAAGGTATTGTTTAATGATTACTGCATATTTCCAAAACCTTATTTTAATAAAAAATTAAACCTTAGTAAAAAAACATGACGACCACCTAACAAACCTTATTCACCTTAATTTTAGAAATACATTTTTAATCACAGCACATCAAAATATTATTTAGCCAGAATAAAACAGAATTTTAATATTTCTCTATTTATTTATTATTTTTGCAAAAAATTAAGAGACTATTTAAATTTTATTTTTAAACAGACTCTAATACTCTCCGTAGCTCAGTTGGCAGAGCAGCTGACTCTTAATCAGCGGGTCGTGGGTTCGAATCCCTCCGGGGAGACTAATTTTATGTCAAATATCAGATTTGTCAGTCAAATGTTAATTTTTTTATTTCGG
>JAUWKH010000013.1 GCA_030614305.1 Bacteroidota bacterium | reverse complement strand
GTATAATAAGATTGGATGATATAAGAAATATTATGTTCAAACCCGAATTGTATGACACAACAAATGTTCAGAATCTTATGATTATACCTGAAGTTTATGTTGATTATGATGAGTCAATGGAGCAGGTAGCAAAAAAATTCCAGAATTCGGGTAAATATAATCTCGCTGTTTTAAAAAATGGTAAATATCTTGGTTTTATTTCAAGAGCTAATGTGTTTTCTCAATACAGGAAACTTTTAAAGTATTTTTCGGATGATTAACTGGTGTTTGCAAGAAAACGCCAATAACTGCGTTGTATCTAATCTATACAGTTGCTTACCAATTCATCATCAGCAATATTAGGAAGAGTAACTTTAAGATTTGGTTCTGATTTCATTGCACGTTTAACGGCAAATATTGAACCTTTATTCCTTGCCCAGCTACGACGGGCAATGCCATTATTCACGTCCCAGTAAAGCATCATTTGTAATCTTCTGTCAGCATCATCCGAACCGTCAAGTACCATTCCGAATCCTCCATTAATGACTTCACCCCATCCTACTCCGCCGCCATTATGAATTGAAACCCATGTAGCTCCCCTGAATGAATCTCCTATAACATTTTGGATAGCCATATCAGCAGTAAATTGAGAGCCGTCATAAATATTTGATGTTTCACGATAAGGGGAATCTGTACCTGATACATCATGATGGTCGCGACCGAGAACAACAGGAGCTGATATTTCACCGTTTCTAATTGCTTTGTTAAATGCCAGGGCAATTTTTGTTCTTCCTTCGCAATCAGCATATAAAATACGGGCTTGCGAACCGACAACAAGATTGTTTTCTTTTGCTTCTCTTATCCATCGGATATTGTCTTTCATTTGCTGAGTAATTTCAGGCGGAGCATTTTTAGAAATTTCTTCAAGTACATTCATCGCAATCTTATCAGTTATGTCAAGGTCTTCCGGATTTCCTGAAGTACAAACCCATCTAAAAGGACCAAATCCGTAATCAAAACACATTGGTCCCATTATATCCTGAACATACGACGCATACCTGAACCTGCCGTCTTCTTTTAAAATATCGGCTCCTGCCCTGCTTGATTCAAGTAAGAATGCGTTTCCATAATCAAAGAAATACATACCCTTGTCAGTTAATTTATTAATTGCTTCTACTTGTCGTCTCAGGGATTCCCTGACTTTTTCCTTAAATCTTCCGGGTTGCTTAACCATCATTTCTTTTGACTCCTCAAAAGTCATACCTGCCGGATAATATCCACCTGACCACGGATTATGTAATGAAGTCTGGTCAGAACCCATTTCAATATTAATATTTTCTTCAGCAAATTTTTCCCACAAGTCAACAATATTTCCCTGATAAGCTAATGAAACGGATTCTTTATTTTCTTTGGCAGTTTTAATCCTGTTTAATAACTCGTCAAGGTTTGAATAAACTTCATCAACCCATCCCTGTTCATAACGTTTTTTAACTGCATCCGGATTTATTTCAGCAATTACTCCAATTGCACCTGCTATCACTGCTGCTTTTGCCTGTGCTCCTGACATGCCTCCCAAACCGGAACTAACAAATAATTTTCCTCCCAAACCTTCTTTATCTTTTTGAATTTTTCTGCCGGCATTTAAAATAGTGATTGTTGTGCCATGCACTATTCCCTGGGGTCCGATGTACATAAACGAACCTGCTGTCATTTGTCCGTACTGGGAAACTCCAAGAGCATTAAATCTCTCCCAGTCATCAGGTTTGGAGTAATTTGGGATAACCATTCCGTTTGTAACAACAACTCTTGGAGCATCTTTATGAGAAGGGAATAATCCCAAGGGATGACCTGAATATAAAATCAGTGTTTGCTCATCAGTCATTTCTGCAAGGTATTTCATAGTTAGCAGGTATTGTGCCCAGTTCTGGAAAACCGCGCCATTACCTCCGTAAGTTATTAATTCGTAAGGATGCTGAGCCACTGCATCATCAAGATTATTAGTAAGCATCACCATTATTGCGGCTGCCTGTGTTGATTTATGCGGATATTCATTAATGTTCCTTGCATAGATAGAATATTGTGGTTTAAACCTGTACATATAAATCCTGCCGTATTTTTTCAGTTCTTCAGCAAATTCGGGGGCAAGAACAGCATGATGTTTTTTATCAAAATAACGGAGGGCATTTTTCAGTGCCAGTCTTTTTTCTTCTGCCGACAAAATATCTTTTCTGACTGGAGCATGATTTACATTTTTGTCATAAGCTTGCGGTTCGGGCAATTCATCGGGTATGCCCTGCAAAACGGTTTTTTGAAATTTATTTGATATCATTGTAGTGTTTTTTTAAAGAAATTACATTAATTTGAATTAATTCAATTAAGCGTTTTTTTAAATTTCCAGCCCCGCTATTTGTAATGAAATTTGTCATATAATTCAAATAGGTAAAAATTGTATTTTAAATAACTCATAGATAAAGCCACCCTTTAGTGTGAAACTAAATAACAGTTATAAGTTTCATGTTATAAGATTAAAACCTGTAACCTGCAACTATTTTTAATATCAACAACATGTTAATAAAACATTTCCTTAAGTGCTAAGAGTAAATTTAAATTTTTTCATGTGAATGTTTCAGAATATTAAAAAGAAATTCTCTTGCTCTGAATAATTGAGCTTTAACAGTACCTAACGGAAGATCCAACTCCACAGAGATCTCTTCATAAGAATATTCTTTAAAATAACGAAGTTCAATAAGAGTGCGATAGTGTGGCTTTAGCTTTTCAACAACTTCGTGCATTAATTTAATTTTTTGCTTTTTTATTATATTTTCTTCCGGGTCAAGAGTTTGTGTGGGAATCTTATTTGCCAGTTCATCTCCTTCTTTATTTTCATAAGATTTATTCATTGAAAAAGTGTTCTTTTTTTTCTTCCTGATAAAGTCAATACAATTATTTGAAGCAATTTTGAATAACCATGTACTAAAAGCAAAATCAGGAGTGTATTGATGCAACTTTTTAAATGCTTTACCGAAAGCTTCAATGGTCAGGTCGTCAGCATCGTTTGGGTTGTTAGTCATTTTCAGCAACATGTAGTAAAGCGAATCCCTGTAATTATTCAACAACTCAGCATAAGCTTTCTGGTCGCCGGTTTTTACAGCTGACTGAACTAACTTGAAATCATGCAGCCCCTTTTTTGTGAGATGTGGATTTACTTCCATTTATTTTGCTTAACAAATAAATTTGACAATAAAAGAAACGGATTCAAAATAATCAGAACCAACTCAAGAAACGGCGAAAGTACTAATAATTTTTTCTCATTTAGTTTATTCATGCATTTTTTTAAGATAAATAATTGACTTAACAGCCTTATAATGAACAATGATAGTATAAAATATAGATTATAATTAAAACAAAGCAGAATAATAAAAGTCGGATAAAACAAAGATTGGCTTAATGAATAATTTCCCAAAAAGAATAAAAACTTTTTTTTATAATATTTACCTGTTGAAAGATGTCTTTTTTTCTGTTTTATCCATCCTGAAAAAGTTTTTTCAGCTTCGGAAAAAGTAAAGGTTTCGGAGTTTATTTCAATTTGTGTATTATTTTTATTTGCAACACTGTTTATAAACAAATCATCATCACCTGATTTTATTTTATAATGAGGTATAAAGCCTTTGCTCTTGTAAAACAATGATTTGCGATAAGCAAGATTTCTGCCTACTCCCATATAAGTTAATCCGCACATAGAAAAGGACAAATATTGGATAGCAATATGCAGTGTATCAAACCGTATCAATTTATTCAAAAAACCTTTTCTTTTATAATAAGGCCCATAACCAAGAACTATTTCGGTTTTTTTCCTAAAATTTGATGCCATTTTGCTTATCCAGTTTTTACTACTTGGTTTGCAATCGGCATCTGTCAGTAATATTAATTCGTTTTTTGCCGATTTTATTCCCAGAGACAATGGAAATTTTTTCCCTGAAAAGAAATTCAAATTTTGCTTAATATCAACAATCTTTAAATTTTGATATTTTAATGACATGTCATTAAGTAAATCTATTGATTCATCGGTTGAGGAATCATTAACAACAATAACTTCAAAATCAAAATAATCCTGTTCAAGAATAAGTTGCAGATTCTTTTTAAGATTGAAATATTCGTTTTTTGCACACAATACAACTGAAACGGGTTGTTTTTTAATGTTTTTTTTCTTTTGCTTGAAAAATGCAAGTCTGCTGAAAACACCCCAGTAAAACAATAATTGTTTTATTGTACATGCAATAAAAATTATAAAAACAATCAGTAAAAAATATGACAAATATGGATTTTCAAATTGCATTATAGAAGTTTTAAAAAACAAAATTATTCATTCTTTATGAATATCATTTATCTTTGAGAAAATTTTTTTATTTATATGAAGTTCAGAATTTCCTGCAGAGATAAAAATTCACATGCGCGAGCAGGCGAAATCCATACTGAACATGGAAAGTTCAAAACACCTGTTTTTATGCCTGTTGGTACAGCCGGTGCTGTTAAAGCTGTTCATTTCAGGGAATTAAGTGATGATATCAAAGCAGGGGTAATTCTCGGAAACACATACCATCTTTATCTTCGCCCGGGAATTGATGTAATTGAACAAGCCGGCGGACTTCACAAATTTAACGGCTGGGATAAACCGATTTTAACCGATAGTGGCGGTTACCAGGTTTATTCTCTTTCACATAAACGTAAACTTACAGAAGAAGGCGTAATTTTTCAATCACATATTGATGGCTCAAAACATAAATTCACACCCGAAACAGTAATTGATATTCAAAGAATAATCGGGGCAGATATTATTATGGCTTTCGATGAATGTACACCATATCCATGCGATTATGATTATGCAAAAAAATCAATGGAAACTACACACAGATGGTTTGAAAGATGTGATAAACATTTTAAACAAACTGAATGTAAATACGGCTACGAGCAATCGCTGTTCCCGATAGTTCAAGGTAGTGTTTATAATGACCTTCGTAAAGAATCAGCTGAAGTAATTTCCTCATATAATGCTGCAGGAAATGCTATTGGCGGCTTGTCGGTTGGCGAGCCTCATGAGATAATGTATGCAATTACTGATTTGGTTTGCAGAATACTACCAAACGAAAAACCTCGTTATTTAATGGGTGTCGGAACACCTGAAAATATTCTGGAAAGCATTGCTTTGGGTATTGATATGTTTGATTGTGTTATCCCGACAAGAAATGCACGACACGGAATATTATATACAAAAAACGGTATTATAAATATTAAAAACGAAAAATGGAAAAACGATTTTTCTTTTATTGATGAGGAAGGAACTTCGTTTGTTGATAATTATTATACAAAAGCATATTTAAGACACCTTTTTGTTGCCGGCGAAATGCTTGCAGCCATGATAGCAAGCATTCATAATTTACGGTTTTATATGTGGCTGACAGAAGAAGCTCATCAGCAAATTTTAAATGGCACTTTTGTACAATGGAAAAATCAACTTCTTAAAAATTTGAATAGAAGATTGTAAACTGGTACTGAACGAGAATGCAAAATATAAAACACATAAGTTTAGTAATATCAAAACTTTAATTACTTAGATATTTGTAAAGTTTACGACACGAAGTTAGTACGTATGTATGCGTTTCAGTATAATTTATAGATTTTTAATAAAACGAATAATAATACATGAAAATAATTGATATTTATATCATAAAAAAATTCCTCTTCACTTTTTTCTTTGCAATTTCTTTGCTCATTGTTATTGTAGTAATTTTTGATGTATCTGAAAACATTGACGAATTTCTGGAAAATGATGCACCTGTATACAATATAATTTTTGATTATTACCTGAACTTTATTCCATATTTCGTAAATCTCTTTCTTTATCTATTCACGTTTATTTCGGTAATTTTCTTCACTTCAAAAATGGCTTCAAATACTGAAATAATTGCAATACTGAGCAGCGGTATTAGTTTTAGAAGATTTTTACGACCTTATTTTATTTCCGCAGCATTTTTAGCAATATTATCATTTTATCTGGCAAATTTTTTAATTCCTCAAACAAATGAGAGAAAAAGAGATTTTAAGGACAAATACATGGAAGAACTTGCTAAGAATAAAGATAGAAATATCCATTTGCAAACAAGTCCGGGTACATTTATATATGTTGAAAATTATAATAATTCAACTAATTTAGGTCGTAAATTTTCTCTTGAAAAATTCAAAAACGGAAAACTGTATTATAAATTCAGGGCTGAAAAATTAGAATGGGATACAATCGCAAATAAATGGCATTTTGAGGATTATTATATCCGAACAATTGACGGTATGGATGAAAAAATCATTAAAGGAAAAGAGCTTGACACAATACTGGTATTGCAGCCATCCGACTTATATTATTACAAAGAAGATTATGAAGAAATGAATTACTGGGAATTAAACAATTATATTAAACAAGCAAAACTTAAAGGTTCGGATAAAGTAAAAGATTATGAAATTGAAAAAAACAAACGGATAGCATCACCTTTTGCTACTATCATTTTAACTTTGATCGGTGTTTCATTATCATGTCGTAAAGTACGTGGGGGGATCGGTATGCATTTAGGGTTGGGAATAACAATAACATTTGCATTTATTTTGTTTATGCAGATTTCAACTGTGTTTGCAACGTTCGGAAATTTATCCCCCGTAGTTGCCGTTTGGATACCAAATATTATTTTTGGACTGCTCGGAATTTTTCTTTTACAAAAGGCACCGAAGTAATTTCCCTTGCCAGGCAAAACAACTTTGGAAAATGTTTTTTAAATCAATATGATTTTCAAAAATCCCGTAAACTGCTGAACCACTGCCACTCATCGCAGAATATACAGCACCTGAATCATATAATTTTTCTTTGATATTTTTTATTTCAGGAAAGGTTTTAAAAACTGATTTTTCAAAGTCATTAAATAAATTAAACTTCCATTCATCAACAGGTAATTCAATAATTTCTTTTATTGATTTTTCCTTTTTTACAGGTTTTATTCCTGAATAAGCTTTAAAAGTATTAATATGTATATCTGGTTTAACTATTGCAATGAAATAATTTTTAAGGTTCAAGGTTATTTGTTCAAACAAATCACCTTTTTCAAAAGCAAAAACAGCTTTGTTATCAATAAAAAAAGCACAATCGCTGCCTAATTGACGGGCATAATATTTCATTTTATCTGATGATAAAAACAATTGAAACAGATCATTTAAAAGTTTTATCATAAAAGCGGCATCAGCAGAACCGCCACCTAAGCCCGCACCAATCGGTATATTTTTATACAAATAGATTTTAACAGGAGGCAAATTAAAATCTGCATCTAAAATTTCATAAGCTTTTAAACATAAATTATTATCAATATTTCCTTTGATTGTCAGTCCGCTTGTTTGAAAAGAAAGTTTATTGTCCGAAGCTTTAATAATTTCAAGAGTTTCAAAAAGTTGTACCGGGTAAAGAATAGTTTCAATATTATGAAAGCCATCAGGTCTTTTATTTATCACTGATAAGCCGAGGTTGATCTTACAATTTGGGAAACAGATCATTTGTTAAAATTGTAATATTATTTATTGTCTTTTAAAACATCTTATACTGCAAATATACACATAACGCAGCAAACTGCAAGATAAAGCTTAGGTGTAAAAAAACTTTACCCTAACCTTTAAACCAAACAGGCATCTTAACCCTAATCCTATAACCTTAATAAATAAAAAAATTAATCATCCATTAATCCAAAATTTTATTGTAATTTTGAATTCCTGCTTTTAATAATATTAATATGGCTTTAATCAATTCGGTATTATCATGGTTAATGAAAAAAAGGTTTCATCAGATTGAGCTCTTTATGAAATACCCTCATGAAGTGCAATCCGAATGGTTTAAAAAACTTATTTACAGCGCAAAAGATACCGAATGGGGAAAGAAATATGATTACAAAACAATTACAAACTTAGAAAAATTTAAAAAACGTGTTCCGCTAAACGACTATGATTCTTTGAAGCCATATATTGACAGGCTCCGCAAAGGCGAACAAAACATTTTATGGAACACCGATATAAAATGTTTTGCCAAATCTGCAGGTACTACAAGCGATAAAAGCAAATTTATTCCTGTAAGCACAGAATCACTTGAAGAATGCCATTTTAAAGCTGGAAAGGACCTGCTTTCAATATATTGTAATAATAATTCTAATACATTTTTATTTGATGGCCGCGGATTGATAATGGGAGGCAGCCATAACATCAGCGAAATAAATAATAAAGAATATTATGTGGGCGATCTCTCAGCAATTATCATTCAAAATCTTCCTTTATGGGTAGAATTTATCAGGGTGCCAAAACGCAAACTTGCTTTATTGGATGAATGGGAAAGTAAGATAGAACAGATGGCTCATGCTACCATTTCCCGTAATGTTACAAATATTTCCGGAGTTCCTTCGTGGATGTTGTTGCTGCTTAAAAGAATTTTAGAAATTACCGGTAAATCAAATCTAATGGAGGTTTGGCCAAGTTTGGAAGTTTTTTTTCATGGAGGTGTAAATTTCGGTCCTTATCGTGAGCAATTCCATAATCTTATCCCATCGGATAAAATGAAATATATGGAAAACTATAATGCTTCCGAAGGATTTTTCGGGATACAGGATAAACCGGATTCTGACGAATTATTGCTGATGCTTGATTATGGTGTGTTTTACGAGTTTTTACCACTTGATCAATTGAATAAGGAAAATCCTGAAACTCTTGCTTTGGATGAAGTTGAACTGAATACTAATTATGCTATTATAATTTCAACAAATGCAGGATTGTGGCGGTATTTGATTGGCGACACAATAATTTTTACATCTCTTGATCCGTTCAGAATAAAAATTACCGGTCGTACAAAAAATTTTATCAATTCGGTGGGTGAAGAACTGATAATTGACAATGCTGAAAAAGCCCTTGCAATTGCCTGCGAAAAATGCAAGGCAGTGATTAATGAATACACTGCCGCACCGGTGTATTTTAAAGATAATGAAAATGCTGCCCATGAATGGCTCATTGAATTTGAAAAATTACCTGAAAATCTTGATTTCTTTACTGAAACACTTGATAATGCATTAAAATCTTTAAATTCGGATTATGAAGCAAAAAGATATCATAATATGGTATTAAGAGAACCTGTTATTAAAGCAGTGCCTCGTGATACTTTCTATAATTGGTTGAAGAAAAAAGGGAAACTTGGAGGACAAAATAAAGTACCACGACTTTCAAATGACAGAAAACATATTGATGAAATTCTTAAAATAAATGAAATAAAAATCTAACTAAAATTATTATTAACTTTATACTTTTAATTAAATATTTTTTAATATGCATATTGCAATAGCAGGAAATATCGGTTCAGGTAAAACCACGCTTACACGCTTATTATCAAAACATTTCGGATGGGAAGCACATTATGAAGATGTTGAAACAAATCCTTATTTAAGCAACTTTTACGAAGATATGCAACGATGGTCATTTAATCTTCAGGTGTATTTTTTAAACAGCAGATTCAGGCAGATAATCAAAATCAGACAAAGCGGAAAAACTGTTGTACAGGACAGAACCATCTACGAAGATGCTTACATCTTTGCTCCGAATCTTCATTCAATGAATTTAATGACTACACGCGATTTTGAAAATTATAGTTCGTTGTTTGAATTAATGAATTCATTTATAAAGCCTCCTGACCTGTTGATTTACCTTCGTTCAAGTATACCTAATCTTGTTAACCAGATTCAAAAAAGAGGCAGAGAGTATGAAGAATCAATCAGACTGGATTATTTAAAACGTCTTAATGAACGTTATGAAGCCTGGATAGAAAAGTATAATAATGGAAAATTACTCATAATTGATGTTGATGATACTGATATGGAAGAAAAGCCTGAAGATTTAGGTATAATCATTGACAGGATTAACGCAGAAATTCACGGACTTTTTTAATTTGAAATACTAAATGAATTTTATAGGAATCATACCTGCCCGTTATTCATCTTCACGATTTCCCGGTAAGCCACTTGTTATGATCAACGGGAAATCAATGATACAAAGAGTATATGAACAGGCTGAAAAAGCTGATGTTTTATCAGATATTATTGTTGCTACTGATGATGAAAGAATAAATAATCACGTTAAGAATTTTAACGGAAAAGTGATGATGACATCCCCTAATCATCAAAGTGGTACTGAACGTTGCAATGAAGTAATTGAATATCTTAAAAAATCTTCACCGGGGAAAAAATTAGATATTGTCATTAATATTCAGGGTGATGAACCTCTTATTGATCCTGTTCAGATTAAAAAAGTTGCTTCCTGCTTTACAAATAAAAATATTCAAATTGCTACCTTATTAAAAAAAATATCATCAAATGAAGAACTTTTTAATTTTAATATCGTTAAATCAGTTTTTGGTAAAAATAATCAGGCGATATATTTTAGCAGGCAGCCAATCCCGTTTTTAATAGGAAAAAAAAATTCGGAATGGTTAAATTTTTGTAATTATTATAAACATATCGGGATTTATGCATACAGAGCAGATATTTTAAAAGAAATAACAAACCTAAAACCATCGCCACTGGAAATTGCAGAATCATTAGAACAATTAAGATGGCTTGAAAACGGATACAAAATTAATATCGCTTTAACCGATATTGAAAGTTATGCTGTTGACAGTCCGGAAGATTTGAAAAAATTTATTAACAAAACTTGAAATTTAACTTAATCATTACTACCTTAGCATTTTGGAAATAAACTAAGCAAATAAACTGTAAAATCTCGTGAAAATAGCAAAATACATAAGCAACCTCTTGTTTGAATATGAATGTATTGTGATTCCCGGACTTGGCGGATTTATTACAAAAGAAATTCCTGCTTCTATACATCCGACACAGCACAGTTTTTCACCACCTTCAAAAGAAGTTGTATTTAACATACATCTCAAAACCAATGATGGTTTACTTATTAATCATCTTGCACAATCAGAAAACATTTCATATACCGATTCAAAACTCAGAGTAGACAATTTTGTAAATAAATGTAAGACTGCCTTTGAAAAGGGGAAAAAGATCAGATTTCATAAAATCGGAGTTCTTTATAAAAACGATGAAGAAAACATACAATTCGAACCTGACAAATCGCAAAATTATCTGGCTGATTCATTCGGTCTTACAAGTTTTATTTCCCCTGCTATAAAACGTGAAACAACAAGGCAAAAAATTGAGAAAAAATTCAAGGATAGAAAAGCTGCACCTGAAAAATCAATTAAAAAAACTGAAGTTAAAGATAAGGGAAAAAACCCAAAATACATCAAAATAAATGTTTTTGGACTTTTATTGTTTATAGCAGTTGTAGCCTTTTGCACTTTCAAATTTAATCTTGTTAAAGATTATTACAATAATTACGCGGGATTTATTCCGTTTTTTTACCCAACACCACATGAATATGTTGTTGATAATTTATCACAAATACCATTGACAAATATTATTCCTTTGATTGCAACACATAAAGCCACATCTGTTGATTTATCTGCCAAACCCGAACAAAAAAAGAAAGATGCTGAAATCCAAGCTGAAGAAGTTACAGAAAATATTTTAATTGAACCAATTACAGAAGAACCAAAAACAAATGAAATAAGTATCCCTACTGAAGAAACTGAAATAATCGAAAAAATCAAACCCGAAGATTACAAGTTTTTTATTATTGCCGGTTCATTTAAAGTTCTTAATAATGCCGAGAAATTAATTCATCAACTAAATGCCAAAGGTTACAATGCCGGCATTGTCGGGCAAAACAAGTATGATTTTTACAGGGTTTGTTTTAATGGTTATATTAATAGAAATGAAGCCGAACAACAATTAGCCATAATCCGTAAGGAAGAAAATCCAGAAGCATGGATTTTGGTAAAGTAAACTAATACTATCAAAAATGGTAGTTATATTCTTTTCTTATTTTTGTTACTAATATTTTTGAAAAACATTTATTGTGACAAAAAAGAAATTATTACATTTCGCTGAAAACATCACTTTCAGCAATTTTATCCAATTATCATATCAAGAAGTAATATCCGGAGTTGCATTAAAAGGTAAATGGAAGAAAAACTTCTTTAAAAATGAAAATCCCATTGTTCTGGAATTAGGCTGCGGTAAAGGAGAATATACTGTTGGATTAGCTGAAAAACATCCCGATAAAAATTATATTGGCATAGATATGAAAGGAGCAAGAATGTGGCAAGGTTGTAAAACATCACAGGAGAAAAAATTAAAAAATGTGGCATTTATCAGAACAAAAATTGAGCTTATTAAATATTTTTTTGATAAAAATGAAATTTCTGAAATCTGGCTTACCTTTCCCGACCCACAACCTAAAAAACACAAAGCAAGAAAACGCCTGACTTCACCTCGCTTTCTCGAAATTTATTATAACATTCTTAGTTCCGAAGGTATTATTCATTTAAAAACCGATAATACAGGATTATTCGATTATACAGTGGATGTTATAAAAGAAAATGGTCATCAACTTTTGTATTTAACTAAAAACCTTTACAATTCGGATTATTACGATGACAAAATTTCAATTATAACTTTTTATGAGAAGCTGTTCTTAGAACAAAATATATCTATTAAATACATAAAATTTAAACTTAAATCAAATGACTGAAAAAATTTCGTTTTTTGAAAAAGTTTACGAAGTTGCGTCGCAGATTCCTTTCGGCAGGGTCACTTCATACGGAGCTATAGCCGTGTTTTTAGGATCAAAAGGCTCAGCAAGAATGGTAGGCTGGGCAATGAATAAATCAATTACTTGTAGAAAAAATATTCCTGCTCATCGAGTAATTAACCGTAATGGTATGCTAACAGGTAAACATCATTTCGGCGGACCGGATATTATGCAACAATTACTGGAAAGCGAAGGCATAAAAGTATCTGATAATAAAGTTGTAAATTTCACAAAACATTTCTGGGATCCGGTAAAAGAATTAAAATATTAGATAATTTCTTAAAATATTTATTTAATTACTAATTTTGTGCGTTATTAATAAAAATTTAGCAAATGGTTTATAAAAAAGAACAGATAATTAAGGCACTTCGTGATGTAATATTTTTTCCGAAAAGCAATAATATTATTGCATTAAACATGGTTGAAAATATTGAAATTAAAGGTAAAAAAATAAACATATCCATAGGTTTTCCTAAGCTTGACGATCCTGCTATAAATATTGTAAAAAATGCAAGTATAAAAGCAATAAAGGATAAGGTTGATAAAAATGCCGAAGTAATTATAACAGCAGCTGTTGATACAAAACATGGCCCTTTATCAAGAATTAAAAATATTGTTGCAGTGGCTTCAGGTAAAGGAGGTGTTGGAAAATCAATGGTTGCGACTAATCTTGCTATTGCATTGCAAAAAAGCGGAGCAAAAGTTGGTTTGCTTGATGCAGATATTTACGGTCCTTCAATTCCAATTATGTTTAATCTTGAAAACGAAAGACCATCCGTTATAGACAAAAATGGCAAAACTTTAATAGTTCCAATTAAGAAATACGGGATTTCTGTTTTGTCAATAGGTTTTTTCGTTGAGCCTGAAAAAGCACTTATCTGGCGTGGTCCTATGGCATCTAAAGCTTTAAACCAGTTATTTAACGATTCCGAGTGGGGAGAGCTTGATTATCTGATTGTTGACTTGCCTCCCGGTACCGGCGATATTCCTCTAACCCTGGTACAGTCTTACCCAATAACCGGTGTAATAATTGTAACCACTCCTCAACAAGTTGCAATCTCCGATGTACGAAAAGCTGCGAATATGTTCCAGCAGGAACAAATTAAAATACCTATACTGGGATTAATTGAAAATATGTCATATTTCACTCCTGCCGAATTGCCAAATAATAAATATTACATTTTTGGTAAGGGAAATGGAAAACAATTTGCAGAAAGCCTGAATGTGCCTTTCTTAGGTCAAATTCCTCTTATTCAAAATATTTCTGAATCAGGAGATAAGGGGAATCCGATAGTATTAGACGACAACTTACCGGTTTCAAAGGTTTTTATGAAATTAGCTGATAGTCTTAAAAAACGAACAGAGGAACATAATATACAAATATAATTAGTTTTTATATAGTTATGATTAACTATCTATCAAGTATTGGAATATTGGAATAATGGAATAATGTGCCGAAGGCATCACTCCATCATTCCACCATCCCATTATTCCTCTGATGTAATTAGTCCTTATATAAAAATAAAAAAGAAATATATACTAAAAATTATTACAATGACTTCAGAAAAAAAATCAGAATTAACAAATAAAGTTAAAAATATTATTGAGCAGATAAGACCTTATCTTCAGCAGGACGGAGGCGATATTCGTTTTGTTGATATCACAGATGATAATATCGTGAATGTTGAATTACATGGAGCATGTGGTTCATGCCCTTACAGCACAATGACCTTAAAAAACGGTGTTGAAGCAGCAGTAAAAAAAGCACTTCCTGAAATAAAATCAGTAGAAGCTATTTAATCTTTAAGATAAGTATTTTGCAACAATAGGCATTCTCCTGCCAATTCCAAATGCTTTGGGTGATACCCTTAATATTGGGGGTGCCTGGTATCTCTTATACTC
>JAUWKH010000289.1 GCA_030614305.1 Bacteroidota bacterium | reverse complement strand
TTTGTTTTTTGAAATTTGTTATTTGGTGCTTCATTTATGAAAATCTTTGACTTTATAGACAGGCGCTAAATAACAATGAAACAATGAAACAATGAAAACATTAATCAAAATAGCATGGCGAAATCTTTGGCGGAATAAAAAAAGGACATTTATTACTACTTCATCAATTTTACTGGCAGTATTTCTTGCAATGTTTATGCGTTCAATGCAAATCGGCAGTTATGACAATATGATACTGGCAGGAATAACAGAGGTTGGATATATACAAATACATGACAGTGGTTATTGGGGTAATCAGTCGATTAACCGTTCCTTTATTTATTCGGAAACGCTTAAAGAAAAAATCAAAAAAGTAAAAAATGTCAGCTCTCTGATTCCACGCTTAGAAACATTTGCTTTAGGATCTTATGGAGAACAAACCAAAGGTGTTATGCTTATCGGTACAGAACCTGAAATAGAAAATAACCAAACTCACTTAACTAATAGAATTGTTAAAGGAAGATATCTGAATAAAAATGATACAGGTATTCTTGTTGCTGAAAAATTAGCGAAATATTTTAAAGTAGATGTTAACGACACACTGGTTTTATTAGGTCAGGGTTTTCAGGGAATTACTGCAGCAGGCAAATACAGGATTGTCGGAATATTACATTTTCCGTCACCACAAATGGATAATCAAATGGTTTATATGAGTTTGAGCAATGCACAGGATTTGATTTCCCCTTATGTGCCTGATATTTTATCATCGGTTTCTATTATGTTGCATAAACCTTCAAGGCTTGAGCAAACAATTGATGAACTGAAAATTTCACTTGGTAATGAATACGAAGTAATTAGCTGGAGAAAAATGTTGACTGAAATAGTTCAGGCAATTCAAAGTGATAATGCCGGCGGAATTATTATGCTGGCAATACTTTACATAATAATAGCTTTTGGAATATTTGGTACAGTATTGATGATGACTATGGAACGCCGTAAAGAATTTGCAGTTATGGTAGCTGTTGGTATGCGACGAGGAAAATTAACAAAGGTGGTGTTATCGGAAACTATTTTTATTGGAATTATGGGAGTAATTTCAGGTATTATTCTTAGTCTGCCGTTTTTAATTTATTTGCATTATAATCCCATTCCTCTTACCGGTGAAATGGCAACCATGGCTATTGAATACAATATGGATCCCATTTTACCATTTTCTCTGGCACCGCAAATCTTTATGAATCAGGGAATAACTGTACTGATTATCACTTTAATTGCGACAATTTATCCCGTTATTATTATTAACAGGTTTAATATTTTAAATGCATTTAGAAGATGAAATTAGTAATATTTAAACATATAAAATTATGATCTGGTCAATATCATGGAGAAATGTTTGGCGAAACAAATTAAGAAGCCTTATAATAATATTTGCTGTTACAATTGGTTTATTCGGAGGAATTATTTCAGCAGCATTTATGATTGGCTGGCTTGAGCAGAGAACCGATGCTGCAATAGAATATGAAATCTCAAACATACAATTGCATAATCCTAAATTTCTGCTGAACGAAGAAATTAATTTTACCATAAATAATCCTGACAAAATAATAAATGAAATTAAAACAGTTGAAGGTGTTAAAGCTGTTTGCAAAAGAATTAAAAGCACAGCTATGGCAAGCACTGCAACTACAGGAACGGGAATTATTATTAACGGTATTAACCCTGTTCAGGAAAAACAAGTTACAAAACTTTATGAAAAATTATTACAAGGTCATTACTTTGAGAAAGATGATAAAATCCCGGCAGTTATCGGGCAAAAATTAGCAACAAAATTAAATGCTTCTGTAGGTTCAAAAATTGTAATTACCATTGCAAATATTGAAGGAATAATCACTTATGGAGCTTTCAGGGTGATTGGTATTTATAAAACAAGCAATGACATATTTGATGAAGTTAACGTTTTTGTGAGAAATGATGAGCTGATAAACCTTATTAGTTTTGATAAAAATAAAACTTCAGAAATTGCAGTTGCATTAGAAAAAAACAAAGAAACCAATAAAATTGCTGAAATACTCAGGCAGAAATTCAATAAGGAAATAACTGAAGATAAACTTGTAGTTCAAACATGGATTGAGATTCAACCTACACTGAATGCTATGAATGAAATGATGAATTATTTTTCATTTATTTTTCAAATAGTGATTTTAATTGCACTGGCATTTGGAATTATAAACACAATGTTAATGGTTGTTATGGAACGAACACGGGAAATAGGTATGCTCATGGCAATTGGAATGAATAAAAGAAGAATATTTTTTATGATAATGCTTGAAACTATTTTCCTTTCAATTATTGGAGGAATTGGTGGTATTATTATTAGTTATTTTGTTGTGGGATATTTTTCAATACATGGAATTAATTTATCAATTGTGTCCGAAGGGCTTAATTCTGTCGGTTTTAGCTCAATTGTATATTTAAATATTGATTCACAATTTTACATTTTTACAGCATTGATGGTTGTGATAACGGCAATTATATCAAGTATTTATCCGGCTCGTAAAGCTCTTAAATTAAATCCGGCAGATGCTGTTAGGGAGAATGTATAAGGCAGAAGACTTCAGGATAAAAGATAAAAGATAAAGGATAAAAGCGACACGAAGTCCATACGGATTCACTTCGTTTCATTAGCCCGTATGGGTAAAAAGATAAAAGTAAAATTTCATTTGCCGATATGGGCTATAAAGAAAAAAACGGAATAATACAATAAATTAATTACAATAAAAATACATATAAATTATTATAAAATGGGAATCATAGAAGTTAAAAATTTGCACAAAGTTTACCAGGACACCAAAATTCCTGTAAAAGCTGTTAATGGTATTGATTTATCATTTGAAGAAGGAGAATTTTCTGCTGTGGTTGGACCTTCAGGTTCAGGAAAAACAACTTTTTTGAATTTAATTGGAGGATTAGACACACCA
>JAUWKH010000010.1 GCA_030614305.1 Bacteroidota bacterium | reverse complement strand
CGGATCAATCCGCCATTTAATGTTATTGAATTTGTTGAAGCATTGCTGCCTGATTTCTGATGAACAAAAGTTGAGTTTATCAGGGTTGAATCATTATTGAGATTTTGTAATTTGTAATGATCAAGATTTGCGTTTTCTTCAACAAAAATCTCAGTAACTGAATTATTAAAGCTTGATTGCTGATTAATTGAGTCATCACATTGAACCAAAGTAAGTTTGCTGTTTTTACTCAAGATGATCAAATTACGGTTCTGGATAAACAAATTTTTATCATGATTGATGATGCTAACCATTTGAATTGCCTTTTTCACCTCAACTCCATCAGGAACATAAATAAAAAGCCCGTCCTGTGCAAAAGCTGTATTTAAAGCAACAAAAGCATTTTTATCGGACTGAATATTTTTGTTATAATATTTTTCAAAAATTTCGGGATATTGCTCAATAGCTTTTGCAAGACTTCCTATAACAGAACCATCAGGCATTTGTCTTAACTTGCTATCACCATTAACATAGAAACCGTTTAAAAAAGAAACAATATCAGTATCAAAATTATGAATTTCGCATTTGAATAATTCTTCAATATTCACATTATCGCGGCTTGAACTGATAAAATGATTATAATTTTTTGACAAGGCTTTTGAAAGGTCTGTATTCCTCCATCCTTCCATCTTTGTTGTTGGAAATCCTAATTGGTTAAATTTTTCAATTGCCTGATTTCTTAAATTTGAAATATATTGAGGTTCATTTTTGAAGATTGAATTTTTATTTTCTTCAAAAAGATTTATCAGTTTATTCTTCAGTGCAATGTATTTATTTTGTTTGTTCATTTTTTATCCAGTCATAACCCTTTTCTTCCAGTTCAAATGCGAGTCTTTTTCCACCTGATTTTACTATTCTTCCATCATACAAAACATGCACAAAATCAGGAACAATATATTCCAGCAGTCGCTGGTAATGAGTAATAATTACAAAAGCATTTTCTTTGGTTCGCAGTTTATTAATACCGTTAGCCACTACCCTCAAAGCATCAATATCAAGACCTGAATCGGTTTCATCCAGGATTGACAAAGTCGGCTCAAGCATAGCCATTTGAAATATTTCATTTTTCTTTTTTTCACCTCCTGAAAATCCTTCATTTACAGAACGGTTTGTCAGCTTGGATTGAATTTCAACAAGTTTCTTTTTTTCTTCCATTTTTTCCATAAAATCAAGAGCAGAAATCGGCGGAAGTCCTTTGTATTCGCGGTGTTCATTAATTGCTGTCCGCATAAAATTTATAATGCTTACGCCCGGTATTTCAACCGGATATTGAAATCCGAGAAAAATCCCTTCCCTTGCACGGTCTTCAGGCGGCATATTATTTATGGTTTTCCCCTTGTAAATTATTTCCCCTTGTGTGATTGTGTAATCACCTTTTCCGGCTATTGCCATTGCCAATGTGCTTTTTCCGGTTCCATTAGGACCCATAATTGCATGAACCTCACCATTGTTCACACTAAGATCCAAACCCTTTACAATTTCTTTCTCCTGAATTGATACATGCAAGTTTCTTATATTGAGTAACATTTTAATTAAAATTTAGGTTATTAAGATTTATCCATCCATACGGACTTGCTTCGCTTCGTACGGACAAGTTTTGTTATTTGTTGTTTGAAATTTGTAATTTTTTTACCATTTATTAATAATTTAGAGTCAATTTTTTATCCTACACTTCCTTCCAATGATATTTGAAGTAGTTTTTGGGCTTCAACAGCAAATTCCATAGGAAGCTTTTTTAAAACTTCTCTGGCATAGCCATTAACTATCAGCCCTATTGCACTTTCTGTATCTATTCCTCGCTGGTTACAGTAAAATAACTGGTCATCTGAAATTTTTGAAGTTGTTGCTTCATGCTCAACTACCGAGGATTTGTTTTTCACATTAATATTTGGAAACGTATGTGCACCGCATTTATCACCCAAAAGCAAAGAATCGCATTGTGAAAAATTCCTTGAGTTTTCAGCTTTTTTAGAAATTTTAACAAGTCCTCTGTAACTATTATTGCTGTGACCTGCAGAAATTCCTTTTGAAATTATTGTGCTTTTTGTATTTTTTCCGATATGAATCATTTTGGAACCTGTATCTGCCTGCTGAAAATTGTTTGTAACAGCTACAGAATTAAATTCCCCGACGGAATTATCACCCTTCAAAATACAACCCGGATATTTCCACGTAATTGCCGAGCCGGTTTCAACTTGTGTCCAGGATATTTTTGAATTTTTCCCTTTACATATTCCTCTTTTTGTAACGAAATTGTAAATACCGCCCTTTCCTTTTTTATCACCCGGATACCAGTTCTGAACAGTTGAATATTTAACTTCGGCATCATCAAGAACAATAATTTCCACTATTGCTGCATGCATTTGGTTTTCATCACGCATAGGAGCCGTGCAACCTTCCATATAGCTTACATAGCTTCTTTCCTCAGCAATAATTAATGATCTTTCAAACTGACCTGTTTTTGCAGCATTAATCCTGAAATACGTTGAAAGTTCAATCGGGCAACGAACACCTTTTGGAATATAACAAAACGAACCGTCGCTGAAAACTGCTGAATTTAATGCTGCAAAATAATTATCAGTGTAAGGAACTATTGTTCCCAAATATTTTTTCACAAGTTCAGGATGATTTTGAACTGCCTCTGTAAATGAACAAAATATTATATCGTGCTTTGCAAGAGTATCCTGAAAAGTGGTTTTTACAGAAACACTATCAATTATTGCATCAACTGCCACTCCAGTCATTCGCTTTTGTTCCTCAAGCGATATGCCGAGTTTATTAAAAGTTTCAAGTAATTCAGGGTCAACTTTATCAAGCCCTTCCAATTCTTTCTTTTTCTTTGGAGCAGCATAATAAATAATATCCTGGAAATTTATTTCAGGAATTTTCAGATGAGCCCATCTTGGCATCTTCATGGTTTTCCAGTATCTGAATGCCTTCAGACGAAATTCAAGTAGGAAATCCGGCTCGTTCTTCTTTTTAGAAATAAATCTGATAGTATCTTCATTCAAGCCCATTGGAGCCATTTCCATTTCAATATCAGTTACAAACCCGTATTTATATTCCCCCTGGGTTACCTCATCAATTATATTGTTTTTGTCTGAATTCATTCTGATAGAACCAATGTAGCTTATTTAGAATAAGCTTTATTAAAAATAATAGCACGCAAAATTACACAAAATTATTGTTAAAAAGTTAAAACAGTTTTTTAAGGCTAAATAATATTTTGATGTGCTGGATAAAAAATGATTTATCTTTATATTAATTCAAAACAATAATCCCGAAGGGATGGAATGTAATAGCACAGGGCGAAGTATAACGCAGCCCTGTGAGATGCAAAGTTAATATATAATAGGGCTGAAAGCCTGCCAGGTATGCCATGGCAGACAGGCCCGAAAGGTAATGAAACTTAAAATTGACGATTGTCGAAAAGTATATTTTAAACCAACCGGAACATCATAAAAAGATATCATTCATGGATGAATTATGGAATTTTTTTAAGGAATATCAAATAGAATATGATGAGCGGTATGTTTGGGATTAATCTGTCAAACGTCAAGAGGTGTCGCCCTTACAGGGCTTTTGTTCGGATATTAATTCCATAACACAGGGTTTCGTTACACTACACCCTGTGCTATCACGTATCGGGGCTTTGCCCCTAAAATCTTTATCCAGCACATCAAAATATTATTTAGCCCTATTAATCAAAAAATCATTCATCAACTTAAACCTTCAGGAATTAATCCGGGATTTATTCTCAATCTATCTCATTTTTTGATATTTTTGCAAATAACCATGAGTAAATGTAAATAGAAAATTCCACCAATGTCAAAACAAAACATCCCCAGAACAGAACTTTCCGAATTAGGTGAATTCGGATTGATAGACCAGCTTACAAAAAACATAAAATTAAAAAATAAAAGCACTATTAAAGGCGTAGGTGATGATACGGCCGTTATTGAAAAAAACAGGAATAAATATACATTGGTAACAACCGACCTGCTAATTGAGGGAGTTCATTTTGACCTTACGTATTATCCTTTAAAACATTTGGGTTATAAAGCAGCCATTGTAAACTTTTCGGATATTATTGCCATGAACGGCAAACCGGAACAAATAATAATCGGGATTTCCGTATCAAACCGATTTTCTGTTGAGGCGATTGAAGAAATCTATTCAGGGATTTACCTTGCCTGTGAAAAATACAATGTTGATGTTGTCGGCGGTGATACTACCTCAAGTGTTTCGGGGCTTTTTATTGCCATCACAGTAATCGGCGAAGTTGACAAAAAAGATATTATTTTTCGCAGCACTGCTAAAAAAGGCGATTTATTATGCGTTACCGGCGACCTTGGAGCTGCATACATGGGACTATTATTGCTTGAACGTGAAAAACAAGTTTTTAAAGTAGACCCTAAAATGCAACCCGACCTAACAGGAAATGATTATATTCTTGAACAGCAACTAAAACCCGAAATCAGGATTGATATTATTGAAAAGCTTAAAGAACATAATATCAAGCCAACATCAATGATTGATATTTCAGATGGTCTGGCTTCCGAAATAAAACACTTATGCAAGGATTCAAATCTCGGATGTAATTTATACGAAGATAAAATTCCGATTGATATAACAACTGCAAGTGTTGCTGAAGAATTTAAAATTGACCCTACAACTGCTGCTTTGAATGGTGGAGAAGATTATGAGCTTCTTTTCACTATCAATCAAAATGATTATGAAAAAATCAAAGACATGGAAGGCATTTCAATCATAGGTCACATGACAGATAAAAGCGAAGGCGAAAATTTAATTACTCGTTCAGGCACGTCCGTTCAACTTAAGGCTCAAGGGTGGGAAGCGTTTAAAAAATAACTAATTAGTCCCTATGTTTGTAAAGCATAAGTGTTTGTCTATAATGTCAAAGTATTTTTAAAAAATTGATTTACGAACATCCCGATAGCTATCGGGATTGCAGATTTTAGATTTATGATTTTCAAATACTTCTAAAATCATAAAACTTGTCCGTATGGATCGTTAATCGTTATTCTGAAATCAAAAAAACACATACTTTTTATTGACAGGCACTAATTAACAATAAGAATTTTGCAGATACTAAATAAACATATTACCCAACTCCAACCAATTATAAAATCATTACCCGGAAAGCCGGGTATCTACCAGTTTTTTGATAATGACGGGAAGATAATTTATGTGGGTAAAGCCAAACATCTAAAAAAAAGAGTTTCATCATATTTTAATAAAGATATATCAGGAAGTGGAAAACTCACATTACTTGTCAAAAAAATTACTGATATTAAATATATTGTGGTTGATACGGAGTTTGATGCTTTATTGCTTGAAAATAACCTCATCAAAAAATACCTCCCACGCTATAATATACAATTGAAGGATGATAAATCTTTCCCTTGGATTTGTATAAAAAACGAGTCGTTCCCGAGAATTTTTCCAACAAGAAATCTTATAAAGGACGGCTCAATATATTTCGGACCTTATGCTTCGGTAAGAATGATGAAAACCGTGCTTAACCTTATCAAACAATTATATCCTTTAAGGAATTGTAAATTTAAACTTACCGAAAAAAACATTCAAAATAAAAAATACAAAGTTTGCCTTGAATATCATATCGGAAATTGCAAAGGTCCGTGCGAAGGTAAACAAACCGCTGATGACTACAATAATACAATTACAGAGATTAAAGAAATAATTAAAGGCAATATAAATGTTGTAGCCGGTCAGTTAAAAAGATTAATGAACGAATTTGCAAAAAACTACGAATTTGAAAAAGCACAGCTTGTAAAGGAAAAAATTGTGTTACTTGACCGGTACCAAAGCAAATCTACTATCGTAAATCCGAAAATCAATAATGTTGATGTTTTTTCAATAATTACAGAAAAGAACTACGGTTTTGTTAATTTTTTGAAAGTGATAAACGGAGCTATTGTACAAGCTCATACAGTTGAAATCAAAAAGAAGCTGGATGAAAGTCCCGAAGAACTTCTCGCACTTGCAATTACTGATTTTCGTAAAAGATTCAGCAGTAATGCACCCGAAATAATTATACCTTTTAAAATAGAATATGAAATTCCTGAAACAAAATTTATAATCCCGAAACGCGGGGATAAAAAACATTTACTTGAACTATCCGAAAGGAATGCGAAATATTTTAAGATTGAGAAGCAAAAACAAAAAGACCTAATTGATCCCGAACGACATACTAAAAGAATTCTGAACGGGATGAAAAAAGACTTGCGACTAAAGGAACTTCCGGTTCATATTGAATGTTTTGATAATTCAAATATTCAGGGTGATTACCCTGTCGCAGCAATGGTTGTTTTTAAAAATGCTAAATCCTGTAAAAAAGAATACAGGCATTTTAATATTAAAACTGTTGAAGGTGCGAATGATTTCGCTTCAATGGAAGAAATTATTTTTAGGCGTTATAAACGTTTGCTTGATGAGAAAAAGCCATTGCCACAATTAATTGTTGTTGACGGCGGAAAAGGTCAGCTAAGTGCTACATTAAAAAGTCTTGAAAAATTAAATTTAAGAGGAAAAATCAGCACTATCGGCATTGCAAAAAAACTTGAAGAAATCTTTTACCCTGAAGATTCTCTACCGTTATATATTGATAAAAAATCCGAAACCCTAAAGATAATACGGCAATTGCGTGATGAAGCCCATCGCTTTAGTATTACTCATCACCGGAAAAAAAGAGAAAAAGGGACAATAAAATCTGTTTTAACCGAAATTGACGGAATAGGTTATTCTACTTCTCAAAAATTACTTCAAAAGTTCCGGTCGGTTAAAAACATAAAAAAAGCTACAATTGAAGAATTACAGAAAGTTGTTGGAAAATCAAAAGCTAAAATTGTGTTTGAATATTTTTATAAAATTATATGAAATATTATTATACAATATTAGAAAAGTTTAAAGTTTCATTAATAAATCATTTAACTTATGGAATGTAATAAATCACGAAATTTAAAATCATGCAACTGCACTTACGAGCCTTGTTCCCGTAAAGGTATTTGTTGCGAATGTATAAGCTATCATTTGAAATACCGTGAACTCCCTGCATGTTGCTTCCCGGATAATGCCGAAAGAACTTTTGACAGGTCGTTTGAGCATTTTGCCCGTTTGGTTAATGCCGGTAGTGTATAAAATGTCTTATGGTCAAAAAAAAAGCCCCGAAAAAATCGGGGCTTTAAAAATATTTATTGAAGTGTAAATTTGATAGGCAAAGTAAACTGGACTCTAACCGGTTTTCCTCTTTGTTTTCCGGGTATCCATTTAGGCATTGCTTTAACAACCCTTTTGGCTTCTTCGTCGCATCCGCCACCTATGCCTCTTAATATTTTTACATCAGTAACCATACCATTTCTTTCAACAACAAATGTTACATAAACCCTTCCTTGTATACCGCTTTCCCTTGCCATTGTTGGGTATTCAATATTTTCGTTTAAAAACCGTATCCTTGCTTTATCACCTCCTGGGAATGATGGCATGGATTCAACTACTGTAAAAATTTGGGCTTCTTCAACTTCTTCATCGTCATCCACTTCTATAGGGACGTATTCTTCAATTTCAGTATCCTGATCAGCTTCGACATCAATTTCAATTTCATCTTCAATTTCAACATCATCATCTACAATATTAATAACCGTTACTTGTTTTGGAGGAGGAGGAGGAGGAGGTTTAACTTTTTGTTCGGTAATTGGAATGATTTCCTCTGGAATATCAACTATCTCACGTTGAGATAAATCTATTTCCCTTTTCTCATAAGTTTTCCAATTAAAAGCAAACAAAACAATTGCTAAAGTTATAATAAGACCAATTTGTGTAAATACAACCTTTTTTGATTCAAGGTCAGCTTTTGGTGATTTTTTTGCATCCATAATTATTTTATTTAAATTATATTCTCAGCATTAACAAACAGCTAAATTATTAAATATTTTTTATAGAATCGATATTTTTCTTAAACTTTTTTCTAAAAAAAATGTAAAATAGCAAAATGCCTAAAAAACAACCGGCTGAATTTGCAGCAAAGTCATATATATTTCCGTTTCTTCCCACAAAAATAAATCTTTGCAGAATTTCAGTTAATCCGCTAAATACTATACCAATTAATAAAGATGCTATTATGTAATTAAAACGTTGTTTAGCAGAAGTATATTGCTTTTTTAATCCAATATTTAAAAGTAAAACAAATATTGAGAATAAAAATAAATGAACGATTTTATCTGGCGAAAGCCAATCCCAGAAAGTAGTGACTTTTGGGAAATAATTACCGGGTATTCCTGTAATGATTAAAATAATAACACCCCATAAAATACCTGGCCAATTATTTTTTATAAACATTATTTATGTTTAGATCATTGCTCAATAATTTCTTTATATTCATTGACCGATAATAAATCATCAATTTCATCAGTATTTGTGATATTGATTTTAATTATCCAGCCTTCTCCGTATGGATCCTGATTTATAAGTTCAGGTTTATCCTCTAATTCGGCATTAAATTCAATAACTTCTCCGCTAACAGGCATAAACATATCCGAAACGGTTTTAACAGCTTCAATTGTTCCAAAAGCTTCTTCTTTATCCAAAGTTTCGCCTTCTGTTTCCACTTCAATAAAAACAATATCACCCAGTTCGTTCTGGGCAAAATCGGTTATTCCGATAAGGGCTTCATTACCTTCAATTTTTAACCATTCATGGTCCTTTGTGTACTTTATATTATCTGGTATATTCATTGTAAAATAATTTGATTTTTAAAACGTCCAAAATTACATTTTTTTTAAACATAAAATATATATTTTATTGATTCAATGTAAATCTTAAGCTTATGCCTCCATTTGTAGTTGAATTGCGATATTGAGAAGAGACAAATGGATTATTAATGATTTTATCAAAGAATAACCGGATATTAAATTTTTGGTTGATTACATAATCAATTGAGGTATTGATTGAAATTATTTTTTGACCTGCTGAAACCTGATTATTGTTTTCATCAATTCTTCTTATGATAGTTTTATTACTTCTTATTGAAAAATCTGCTTTAATATCCAAATCGCTTTTTAATCTGGTTTTTCTTCCTCCCCCACCTATTGATTTAATTGAGAAAGAAACATCTTTAATTTTATAGCCCAAACCCACAATAAGCTCATCACTAACCACTTCTGTCAACTGGTTATTAATAAAACTTAATGAAAGATTCCGTGATTTTTTCATTTCAATTCTTGTTGACAAACTGTTTTTCCATTGCATATCAATTCCTAACAATGGGTTGAATTGCTCTATAATTATAACCTGACTAATATCGAATTTAGGTATAAAATCAGAACCATTTGCATAATACGCAGAAGAATACCCGTCTTTTTCCCTGTAATCAATAAAAGATGAAAATGAGCCAATACTGTATGTTGAACGATATGAATGCGAAAGAGAAATTTTATTAAAGTATTGTTCTAAAAATTTAATTTTTGTTAAGCCGGTATATGTAATTCTCCAGTTTGGCAAAGGTATTGTCGGGAATTTATTTAATGTTATTTTACTGGGGCCACTACCTTTGTATGCAGCGAGAAACGATGGTAATAACACTTCCATGGAAGTTGGTCCGTAACCCTCAGGAAAATATTCTTTAGTAATAGTATCTTGAATATAATTCCCCGACCAATTAGGGTTTCCGTGGGCAAGACGTTCGGCAATTTCAACTCTGTAAGCCAATAGATCCTCGAAATTTCCGGAAATATTCTCCTTATTATCTTTAAGGAAAGCTGTGCCCCAGCTAATATACGACATACTGAAACTACCTCTGTCAACGGGTGAGAATGAATTAAAACGTCCTAAGCTGTCTGCGCGATAGTATTCTTCATGGTTTTTTGAATACACCCTGTCAGCTGTAATTTCAACACGAAAATCAGGTAAAGGTTCAAATGTTACTTTCATAGTTAAATTACTTGAGAATTTAGTAGCATAAGCCTGATTCAATAATGTATCGGGCGAAATCCAGCCATATCTGAAAGCATCATTCCTGATATCCCGCTGGTCACCAAAAACAAAACCTATTCCCGGGGCAAGACTTTTTGGGTAACTGCCCCCGAAAATGTCAGGATCTTCAAATATGGATTCATCCGGTGTATAACTCCAGTTATTACCAATAGCACTTGGTTGAGGGAAAAAGCCCGGTATAAATGTTCCGCTGGTTTCGGTATAATTTATCGAACCCTTTTTAAAACCGGTTAAAATTTTCAATATCTGATCGCCAATAATTTTAAAATAATTAACCTTTGGTTTGGATTCGGTTGTATCGTTTTGTTGATCAGGTTCGGGTTCAGGCATGTTTCTTCGCGGTCGGCCAATAGAGCTTTTTCTTTTTTTACTACTTTCATCAAGCTTTTTCAGATACGGAATTTTATTATATAACTTTGTTAAGTTAAAATCGCCGTTTAGAAGTTTTGTGTTTGAGTTTTCAATTTGATTTCCAAGTTGATTCTGTATGGATTTCGGCGACGCAGTCCATGAATAATTACTCCGATAACTTGCTCTTGCATTTATCCAGTCAAATAAAGGGATTTTATTTATAGGGATATTATAATTTATAATTAATGCTTGTGTAAAACGGTTTATTGTTCCAAAGCTTAAAATTTGATCAATTATTGTATCTTTATTTCTATTATATTCAGAAGTACCTTTTTCGGGATTTCCCTGGGGTTCATCAACATATGCATTAGCCATTGCCGAATATTCAAGTGAAAGTGACTTAGCAAGGTCAAACTTAAGACTATAATTTCTGTTCCAATCCCATGTTTTAACATAAAATGTCTTCATTGGAATAAGTCCTTTGCTCTTGTTCCGGTATTTTTTCTGATTATGTAATCTGTTCATATCTGTCCGGAATGATAGAGATTTAGGTAAATAATTGAAATTAAAATCTTTGATCAGGGCAAAATAATCGGATTTTGAGAGGAGCTTTATTTTACTAAACGGTTTTATATTTTTAGGATTAGTTGTAAAATTATATCCGAATCCACCAGAATAATTTTTCTGCAAATCAAATTCCACATCTATATTTCGCATATAAATTTCGGAATAGGCATATGTAAAATCAAAATTTTCAATATCGTAAATACGCGGTTTTCCGGCAGAGCCTGTTCTGTCTTTTCTGACATTGATAAAGTTAATATTTTTTCGCTGAACATAATCCTGAGTAATTCTTTTAATAGAATCTTGTTTATCCTCAAGGTTGTATGATTTAATATCTTCTTTTAGTTTTATATCAGGATCTAAAGGATTATATTCAGGATTACTTCTTAATTCGGAATAATCAAAATGAAGAGGGATCCTAATGCCTGTATTTTCCGGGAAAAATTTTCCAAGCTCCAGGTCGGTGGATATATCAAATTGTGAAATTGTTTCTTTTTGTGTCTCGTTAATTTTCTTTTCAATACTTCCGAATCCGGGTGTACTGTAATTTCCTGAAATAATTATTCTACCCAGGTCGGCAAGATTTGCAGCCACTCTTGCAGTTGCAGCCCAACCGCCTTTTTTATTAAAATCAGAAAGACGCAATTCATTTACCCAAATTTCCGCACTTTTCGGGTCTCCGTCATCATTAAAACTGTTAAGCGTATTTTGCTTAGGATTTCTAACTCCTATCAAAATAGCTTTTACATCGCTGATACTTGGCACTCCGAGAACAGTGATTTTATTTGATCCCTGGTATTCCACGTATGGAAAAGAAGGAGATACTGTTGTACCTGAGGTTCGCATTTTGATGTTCCTGTTGTGCTTTACCTGAACCAATTCTTCAAGGTCAATATCAAAATTATTTGCTTCCGGCCAGATTCCATATGGGTCGGCAGCGGAAGTTCCCCAGGGAGTGAAAGTAAGCGGGATTTCATATTCATAATAGTTCTCGGTAAAATCCGATCCCAAACGAATAAAAACAGTCAGGTCGCCATATTCAAGGTATTCATTTTCTTTTAATTTTTCAGCATGAACAAACATTTTAAGTTTTTTATACTGGCGAAAATCAAAATCAGTAGTTTTATAAGCTCCCCTTGCATCTCCATCAATCAGATCAGAAACTTTCAAAACCATTGACTGCTCATTTAAACGTGTAAGGCTTGTTGTACCAAGATTTATTTCCCTTTCTATTCCGGGTGGAACTACATATGGAATTGGATATCTTTTACCATTTTCTTCAATATTTACCGCACTAATATCAAAAACGGTCTGGCTTTGAATATCATTCGGTACATATTCGCCGGGAGCTAAAAGCGAATGATTGTATTTCCTCCACTCACCCCTTACAAGTTCAAAAGTTGCAAAACGGGTTACAATAGGTTTTTCAAATCCTTTGAAAAACATACGTAAAAAACGTATTGATTTAAAATCCTGAATGTTACCGATAACTTTATCAGGCTGGCTGACAGGAATTTTAAACTGATACCATTTTACATTACCTATTTCACCATTTGGTAATGGAATGCCCTGAGCATGATAAACATCAGTAATATAATTTTCCCCAACTTTCATTTTATCCGGTTTAAGGTCAATTTTGTATTGAAAATATCTTTCAGCCTCACTTAAAGTATTATCTCTGTTAATATCTTCAACATTAGGAATAGTAGTTGCTGCTGTTGGGTAGTTCTCGGGATTTTGCATATCGGTAGGTGAGTTTCCGTCGGGTCCGTTATACATTTTATATCTTTCAAGAATGCTTGAATAATTGCTGCTTTCATCAAAATCAGTACCCCTGAAATAATGATAATTGTCGGACGAAGGATCTTGATATGCATTTTGGTATGCTCCGGAATTCAATCCGTACATATTTTCAATATCAATAAGATAGTTATTATTGAACGGATTATCTTTAAAGAATGTTCTTTCATCTTCATCCATCAAACCATCATATCCAACATCCTGATACGGGCGGGAATTTTCATCATTGTCAAACGATTCAACTAATGCCTGGATTGTCGGAACCCGCCCCCACATTGTTGTGTCAACATCTTTCACATCTGCAGATGTTGGCAAACCGTTTTCGTAACTTTTCCTTGAATCCCTTAAAATATCCTCAGAAATATCTCCGAGGTTAAAATACAACTGTCCTGAATTATTAGGGTCTTCAGTAAAGGGATCCATCATCCAGAACTCAATATATTCGACATTTATTTCTTCAAAATCCGTTGACTCAATTTTTCTCATTATACCGCCCCAGCGTGAATCAGGAACTTTGAGATTTCCGTCCTGATCAATACCAAAAGTAAGACCCGAAACACCTTCTGCATCATAATTATAAGGTCCTTTTTCCTCAGGATAATAAGCCATATTAAACACAGCAATATTTGTAGGAACACCGCTTGGAATATCCTTATTTGGGAATACTTCCGTTTCTAAAACCTGGCGCACTGAACTTTTTGAAAGTTCGGCTTTACTGATGTTCGGAGGTTTCAGGTTTCCTGATCTGTCGTAAAACAATGGATCAATAATATACCATGATAATTTCGCCCTGTTTTTCCCATAATTAATTCCTTCGGATGGTGCTGCTTCGGGAAATAAATCCAATTGATGTTGAGGTGTACTGGCTAAAAACCATGTACCGATATTTCTAAGGTCAATGGTTGATTTGCTTCCTTCAAAATCATCAATATAAGATGTGCCGCTTTTACCGATAGCTCTTGAATGACCTGGTATAAAGTGTGCAAATTCGCCGTCGATAGTGACCTTTGAAACCGCTTTTGTATTTATTAATGGTATCTTATCCACCATTTTGGTTATAAATCTTGATTCCTTTTCAAAACCGAAGTTAAAACCCCAGATAGTATTTGAAATCGGATCATCACCATAATTAGTTTTTTGGGTTAAGGGTCGTTCTGTTAGATTCATTATTGTTGCACCAAAATTTATATTTTTACTGAAGGCATAATCAATATGTGTTCCCATGAGTCGCTTTGTTTGTATATTAAAAAGCGAAGTGCTTTCAAGCTTTATAGATACTGGCGTTCCTGAATTAAGAATTCCTTCATTAATAATTCGCACCCTTCCTAAAGTATAATCAACAGTATAATCAACATTTTCTGTTAATGGTATTCCTCCGGCAGTAACAGTAACCGAACCTCTCGGAACATTTAAAGCATTTAACGAAATTTCGTTACTTGTAGAAGATTTATAAAATCCATCAATAAGGAATTTATTTTTATCGGGATATTGTTCGGCGCCGGTTTTAGTCATAGAATATAATGAATCATAGGCATACTTATTTGCAAGAACCGTATCATTGCCGAATAGATCTCTCAGGTGTTTTCCGAAAGGTTCCAGTACTGTAAAATATACCCTTCCGTTTGAAGTCTGAATCGTACCACCATTTTGTGCTGCTCCGTCAATAAAGTCAAAAACACCATCACCGTCTTTTATCGGATTCATCATTTGGTCTAAATTATCTAAGTTTAATAAATGGAGAAGCGGTATACCTTCAATATTTTCGCCACCTTCAGTAAAATAAGCAGTTGGAACGCCGTTTTTATTACCAGAATAAAAAATGTTAAGAATAAAATCTTCCCTGTTCACCTGGTATGCACCAAGCGAATAAACGTTTTTCATCATTAAATTCCACATAGGATTTTTAGTACTTAATGTTGTGCTTTTCAGTAATTTAACAGTAAGGCAAGCAGGGGCGTTTATTCCTTCATCAGAAAAATCACCTACCTGATAAACAGCTGTATCACCAATTTTTGTGTATTGAAATGCAATAGCTAAAGCCTGGTCGGAATTAAGGTTTGTATTCAGAGAGAGAAATCCAAGTTTACTGTTATAATTATATTCTGATGGTTTAAGTTTTCTGGCACTTTCAATTTTTTCAAAATCATTGCCAGAAACAAAATATCCTGATTTACCTATTCCAAATGGGTCGCCAATAAGATAATTCGTTACTGTATTAATATTCCTGATCTTAGCTGTATCTATGCGAGTTAACAGATCATTAGAATAATTGGACGGCATAACATGACCTTGTATAGGATTAATTTCCTTATTATGAGGTTTGTATTCACCAATATCGGTAAACGCAACAATATTACGGTTTTCGGTTACAGCTGCACCAATATTTGTTACCCAGACTTCCATTCTGATAATATTAATATTAGTAGATATTAACGGTAGATTTTTCAGTGCTTCATTATAACGGTTACTGATTTTTCCTTCGCTGTCAGTCACATCATCCCTGAAATACTGGGCTATAAAAAAGTGTCTGTTTTCTTCATAATCAACTGCGGTTAAACTATATTCATTGGTTTGTGCCCCACCCTGAACAGTAATCGTTGAAGTTTCGCTTTCCTGTTGAGAAAAAATACTGGTAACAGTAGTTCGCCCGAATTGCAGTTTTGCTTTTACACCAAACAAACTCTGACAACCTGTAATAAGAGTTGTTGGTAATGACATTGAAACATCCCCGGCTTCAATTATTTTAATTATCTCATCTTCTTTACCTTCATATTTCAGGGCTAATTTATTTTCAAATTCAAATGTTGCCTCAGTGTTATAATTTGTTCTAAATTCAATTTTATCACCGATTTTGGCAATTACATTCATTTGAATTTTTTCCTGAAAATCAAAATTCACTGTTCGCCTTTGTCTTACATCCAAAGTAGGATCATCTCTATTGTTGGCTAAAACTCCAAAAATCAATTCAGCAGAACCCTGCGGGCGGATATCAATGGTGCTGCCTCCGAATATCCTGTCAAATGCTTCTCCGCCAATATGAATCTGAGGTATGATACCTGTCTTTGAATCCATCCCCGAAGTAATTGATCTTTCTTTCCAGTAATCACTGATTGATGTACTTAAATCAAACTCACGATATTCATCAAAAGTCATAAAAGTTGGATTTCTGTAATAGAAATCACCAATTTTTTTAGTAAAAATATACTGGTTAGTTTTAGGATCATATATTATTTCAGACATAATATTGGATGGAGTACCAAGAAACAAAGGATTGGAAGTTTGATCATAATATGGGCTTCCGTCATCATCTTCAAAGGGATATGGAAGTGGAATAACTAATGTTGTATCATTATTTTCAATGCTGTCGGGAGGGAAAAAATCAAAAGTCTGTTCATTAAAATTATTAT